>JALYHQ010000034.1 GCA_030776455.1 Acidobacteriota bacterium
CATCGGGGCGGGCGGTTCCGAGGGTCGCCGTACCCACGCTGACGCCATCGACAAACACGGTTACCGATTGCACCGGCGCACCCAGCGCGGTATCGGCGGCCCAGCCGCGAACGTACAGCGTCGCGCCTTTGGCGAGCGTCGCGCCGCCCTGCGCGTCGCCGGCCATATCCACGAAACCGATCTGAGTCCCAGCAGGCACGATGGTAGTGGAGTCGCTCGCCGAACCGCCGCCGTTTACGCTCACCATATTTACCTGCGGCGAAGAAGCGTTGGCTGCGACGTTCACAGTCACGGTGATAGGCGGATAACTGGAGCCCGGGTTCAATATGTCCGCGCGCGTGCACGTGGCGGCGCAAGTCCACCCGGTCCCGCTCATCGAGACTAGCGTGAGGCCTGGCGGCAATGTCTCGGTTACCGTCACCGTGCCGCTGCTCGGTGTTGCATTCGCGGCATTCGATACTGTCACGCTATAGGCGGCATGCTGCTGCCCTTGTATGAAGTTGCCGGTATGCGTCTTGACGATGCTGAGGGAAGCGGAGACGCTGGCCTGATAGGCAACCCAGTTGTTCTTCACCGCGTCGGCGAAGGGCTTCAGCTGCGAATAATCGTCCTGCCAGGAGGTGTACATCAAGCCTTTGACGCCTGGAACCCCGAGCGCCTGCTGCAGTTCGGCGGCCGCGGCGGCGGCTCCGTCACCGCTGTCGTAATAGCCGGCGACGATCTGCGCGTGCGGCACGGGCTGACGCGGATCGCGGCCTGAAAACCAGGCTAGCGAATTCTTCAGGTCGCCAAGGTTCCAGTTCATGATGGTGACGTTCGCGGGCAGACCCAGCCACGAGCCCGCAATATCGCCTTCCACCAGATAGTAATTGTCATGAGCGTTATGATACGGATCGAACATATCGCTCCAGACGTAAATCGGAGCGCCGGGCCGCAGCGATTGATAAAGGCCGATGGTCTGGGATGCGTGCCAGGCGAGGAGCTGGCCCGGCGTGAAGCCCTTCGCCTTGCAAGAGGCGCAGGAATTCATGTGCCGCATTTCGTCATACTGGAGGAAGTAACCGGCGGAGGCAGGCACGGCGGCGGTGACGGCCTGCGCATTTTGAGCCAGCCAGTTCTGTACGCCGGCTTCGGTGAGGCACATCCCGGTTTGGTTCGAATAGACCGGCTGGACGGCATAAAAGTCCAAGGCCACGGTTTGTCCCGGCTGCATGGCCGTGCCGGCGGGCAGCGTGACGGTGGGCGGCGCGTGGTAATCATCCCTGGGGTAGGCGACCAGCTGCGGATCGCTGATGGCGTTAAAGTCCTTGCCTTCCTGGAATGCAGCGGCCGTGTTCGGATCGTAGAGCTTGAGCGGCGTGCCGGGACGCCGCAGCACATTCACCAGAGCCGTTTCCTCAACCGAGACATCATCGAACCAGATGGCGCCGGTGCTGCCGCCCCATTCGCCGAAGTACAACCAGGCTTGCGTGCTGCTCTGGCTGTTGAAGGTGGCGTCCACCTGGGTCCAATCCTGCGTGGCGCCCATATGAATGCTGTTGTAGAGGCGCTGGACGGCGCTGCTGCTGGCGTCGAAAACCAGAAACGCCGGCGTCGATCCGCCGTAGTTTTGCGTCTTTACATACATCCGCAAGTGATATTGACGCCAGGGAGTCAGCGTTAACAGCTGCGCGAACCGGCCATTGGCGGGCGCGTTCCGGATGACGCCGGAGTAGGTTCCGCTGTGGCTGACGGTGGGGTCGGCGTCAACTCCGGCGTCCCCAATCTTGAACCAGGAAGTCTTGCCGGATTCGAAGCCGCCATTCACTAATCCTGAAAAGCTGTTTACGAGTTGAAGCTGCGTGGCGGCGGCATTGACCTGGAAGCGCGCACCCACGATGCGCTGTCCTTCAGCCCAGTTGGGATTGGTTCGCAGCACGTCGTTCGACCAGCCGTAGGGAGCACCGGTGGCGAGCACTTTCATCCCCTTCGAGATGGCATAGTTCATGCCTTGCTGCAGGTAAGTGGTGGAGTTCAAGAATTCGAAGCTGACATCCCAGAATGCGACGCCGGTATAACCGGCGGCATAAGCCTGGTCGATCAAGGCCATGCTGGATTGAACCGCGGCGGGGCTGTTCAAGTAGCTGTGATGCCAGTACCAAAGCTCGGGCGGCGGCGTTTGGGAGTGTGCGAGAACGGAGATGGCGAGCCACAAGACGCCGATGATCGGGCTTCTGGCGCGCCGTCCCATAAGAGACTATTTCGGCGCTTGAGCGGCGTAGCGATAGTACCAGGTGGCGGATTCGTTACCTTAGGCTCGCCAACCGCTCTTGAGGAACGCAATTGGTCATGCTTTGTGGGGCAGGCGGTTTCGCCTGCCAGAGGCCGATTGCTAATCGGCCGCAGGATACTATCCTGCCCCACACGGCGGCACGTTCCTCCGCTGTTATGGACCGCTCATCAGCGGACCGACCGCTTCGGCTTTCCGCGGTAAAGGGCTTATTGTTTGTCGTAGACCATCGTGTTGGTGAACTGCTTGCCGTCGTTGTAGGTGCCTCGGGTGATGGTAGTCAAGGTCTTGCCGTCTTTCGAGATGGTGGTGCGGCCGGTGGCCCGATACTTTCCATCCGACTTCTTCAGCGTCGCGGTGAATGTATTAGCGTTCACCTGTTTGATGGCGATCTTATCGTATGGCGCGCCGGTTACGGCGCTTTCGGTTCCGTCGTATTTCGCGGTGTAGCTGGAATTTATGGCTTGGCCGTCGGATTGTTCGCCGGTGGTGCTCACCTTCACTCCGCCCGCGGCAGCTTCGCGGGTGCTGGTAAGACTCTTGACCGGACCGGGCGGCGGCACGAACTTCGACTTTGCCATGTTCAATTTCCAGGTGCCGAGCGAGTTGTCAGCCGCGAACGCGCCCAGCGCCGTTATGGACAACGTGAGAAAGATCTTAGCGAAAACGGTTTTCATGATTTTCCTTTCGAATGTGGACCAGCAAGAAGATGCCGGCAACCGGGAGCAATTGTAGCGCAGCGGCAAACCGGTAATGCGGCGGGGTCCCGCGCCCGCATGTCTCTAACAGTCTCTAACCTGCCCCACAGAACGGAAAATTAGAAGTCCAGCTTCAGGCCCAACTGGATTACGCGGCCTGACTCGCCGGTTTGGATAATTGTCTGCGTGCTAGGGGGAGCGACGGTAGCGCAGCAGGTTTGGGCAAACACGGACGATGTGAGCGCCGGAGAACCCGTGGACGCGTCGCGCGGATTATCGAAATTCGGATGATTCAGTGCGTTGAACCCTTCCGCCCGGAATTGCAGCTTCACTCGCTCCGTGATGTCGAAGCGCTTCACGACGCTGAGATCGAGGTTCCAGTACGCCGCCGCGCGAAAGATGTTGCGGGGGGAGCCGTTCGAGCCCGGCGCTGGAAATACGAATGTGGTGAACGCCAGACCTGGATCGAATACGACGGGTCCCGCCACGTTGGGCACATCGTGATAGTTGACGGCGGGCTTAGTTCCAATGATGTCCGCGCGCGATGTGTGCGAATTGTTGTTGGTGCGAACGCCGCTGTAAACGCTGAAGGGCTCGCCCGACATGTGGGTGTACAGCCCGTTGACGCTCCATCCGCCGATAACGTGGTTCACGAAGCCAGGGGCCGAGGCCAGGAAGTGGCGGCCCTTGCCGACCGGAAGGTCATAAACGAAATTGGTGGTGAGCACGTGGGTGCGGTCGAAATCCGAGAGCCCGCGCTCGGTGCGCCAGTTGCGGATGTCAACGGTGGTTCGCGCGCTGGTGGTGCTGATGCCGCCGCCGGAAGAAGCGCCCACCGGATCAGTGGACTGATCGTCGATCGATTTGCTGAACGAGTAGGCAAGGCCAAAGAGGAGCCCGTAACTGAAGCGTTTTCGCAAGGTAACCTGCAAGGCGTGGTAATAAGAATCGCCGCCGGAATCCAGGTAGGTAATGGCGCCGAACTGCTGGTTGGGGCGGAGATGCGCGGCCAGCGTGGTCTGCTCAATGCGGCCCGCCAGATTTCCCGCCGCATTCTGCGAGAGGTCCGTCCGCGTGGTGCTCGAATTCACGAAGGCGCTGTTCACAATTCCGGAAGCGACCAGTGGAACCGCGGTGCCGGTGATGCCCGTGGGGCAGCCGCTGCCATCCGGATTGCAGTTGGCGGCAACGTTCTGCTGCATGATCAAGAACGACGGCAGAATGGGGCCAGAATCGATCTGGTTGATATCATAGGAGCGGAAGAGCCGCAATCCACGCTTTCCGACGTATCCCACTTGCGCCACGAATCCGCCGGGAAGCTCGCGCTGGATGTTGAAGTTCCACTCATGCACTGTCGGCATTTTCAGGTTCTGATCAAACAGGGTAAGTGCCGGAGCGCTGCTCAGCAGCACCGGCTGAGGAGTCAGATAAGTAGCGGGCTGCAGAGTAGGCGGGGTCAGCTGGAGAGGGAAACCCTGCGCGATCCGCAGATCGGGAACAGCCTGGCAACCGGCGGTGGTGGATCCGCCGGGAACAGAATTGCACTGGAGCGTGAGTCCCGGCACTTTGCCGGAAGCGGCCGTGACCTGGAACGACGAAAGCGGGTCAAACGAGATGCCCCAGCCGGCTCGGATTACGGTCTTGCTGCTGCCGCCGGGCGCCCAGGCAAAGCCCAGTCGGGGTCCGACGGCGCCCAGATTATTGTTCTGGTACCAGCTGTCGGCGTGCTTGAAGCTCACGAGGCCCGGATTGTTCACGATGGGTCCATCAGGAATGTAAACGCGGCCGCCGGATTCAGTGGGCGGCTTGTTGTACTCCCATCGCAGGCCATAGTTGATCACAAAATCGCGGCGCACGCGCCACTCATCCTGGAAAAAGAAGTTGTACTGCTTGATGCGGACACCCTCGTCCCACAGCGTGACCTTGTTTGCGGCGATGAATGGGAGATATTGATTGGACTTCAAGTCGCCTAGAAACACCTGGCCCAGACGCGCCGGAATTCCGATGATGTCGTTGATGGCGCCCAGCAGCCGCGTGTTATCCGTACTGTTGATTCCGGGGAGGCTGGATGTGGCGAGGCCGGGGGTGTTGAACCCCACCGGCGGCCGAATCGAGGAAGAAAAGCTCAACGATGGTGTGACATTGATGCCGCCGGGCTGACCGCGCTGATCGTTATGTTCATACAAGCGGACATTCACCCCGGTCCGAAAAATGTGTGAGCCCTTGATGATACTCAGATTGTCAAGTAACTGTGGAGTGGTAACCGCCCGGAAGGTGCGCGGCGTGTTGATGTAAGGCAAAGACACATTCGCGAACGCATACGGAGGAACGTTGGGAAAAGCGGGATTCGCTTCGCCCTGCGTGAACAGGAAAATGAAGCGCGAGAAACCGGCGGTCAGCTCATTGACCACCCGCGGCGAGAAAAGGTGGCGGTAGCTTATGGCGAGGTTTTTCGTCGTGCGAAATACTTCTCCGAGCGGCGGGAAACCCGGAAACACTTGCGGCCGGGCATTCAAAGGATCGCCGGACAAAGTGTTGTAGTGCCCTTGCAGCCAGCGCACGTACAAGTTGTTGTTCTCATTGAATGAGTGATCCACACGGTACATGAAATTGGGGCCGCGAAACAGCGCCGGAGGATTCCAGACATAGGTCGCCGTGTTGAGCCCGTCGCCCGAGGCGCTATAGTTGTTCGGCGCCGGATAACTCGCGAACAGTTTGGCGAGGCTCGGGTCGACGCCAATGCCTTTCGGGTCGTTAGCCGCGAAGTTGAAGCTCGCGACGCAGTTCGTGTCGGTGGGGCTGGCGCAGGTTCGAATGCCGGGAAGCAGCGCTCCGGTGTGCGGGTCCACTAGCAACGGCGAGTTCCGCGTGATCTTCTGCCCGCCGATAACCAGGGGATTCTTGGGGTCGGCCACCCAGTAGCGATAGATGCCCGCACGGGCCGATGGCGTGTAGATGGCCGGCAGCCCAAATGTCTGGTCAATAGGCTGGGCGGTATTGATCTTCTGGTCGGCATAGCTGAAGAAGAAGAACGTTTTGTTCCTGACGATGGGTCCGCTGATCTGACCGCCGAACTGATTCATCTTGATGATCGGTTTGATATTGCCCTGGGCGTTTGCAAAAAACTCGTTGGAGTTGAGCACTGTATTCCGGAAGAACTCAAACAGCGTGCCGTGGAAGGCATTCTGACCGCTGCGAGTGGCGACGTTAATGTTTGCACCGCTGTTGCGGCCTTCCTCGGGCGTAGGATTGCTGGTGGTTACCTTGTATTCCTGCACGTTGTCCGGCGTCAGGCGGTAAAGGTTCGAGAGCGGATTGGGTACGGTGGACTCGTTGGCTTCAATGCCGTCAATAGTCACGTTATAGGCGCGGTCGCGGGATCCATTCACGTGGATGCCGGACCCCACAGCCCCGGCGGAGCGCTGTACAACGCCCGGCTCGAGCACCAGAAGGCTGAGCGGATTGCGGCCATTGAGTGGAAGATCCTTAATGGCCTTCTCGCTGACGACGTTGCCGATGGAAGCGTTCTCGGTTTGGACTTGCGCCGTGGTGGCTTCGACATTGACGACTTCGGTGGTTTCGCCAACTCCCAGCGTCAGATCCACGGTGAGCGGCGTGCCCACCACCAGGATGTTGCCGGTCTGTTTGCTGGTCTTGAAACCCTTCAGCATGGCCGTGATGGTGTAGGTTCCGGAAGGCACCGACGGGAACGCGTACAATCCCGACGACGTGGTGGTTTGCGTATAACTCACCCCCGTCGCATCGTTGATTGCGACTACGGTTGCACCTGGAATCACGGCGCCGGTGGTATCGCGCACGGTACCCGTGATTTCAGAAGTGGACGTTTGCGCGAACGCCAGCGCGCACGCGAGAGAAAATAAGAAGAACACCCGTTTCATTGGACACCCCCTGCCCAAAGTCGAACTTCTGGGTGGAACCCAGATAGCTGACAGTATAAACCGAACGGGAATGGGGCCGTCAATTACCGCAATTTTGTTCTAGAGGGAAAGCCGGAATCGGATCTCGACTTCGCTGATTCAAGCGCCTGAAATCTTGCGCAGCATACCGCATCGGTAGATCGTTTCTCTTTCACGAGATCATGCGACACCACGCTGGGCGATTTTGAGGATCCGTTAACGCACTGGGAAAGCCAGCCGGGGGGCTGGCTGCGGGGCAGGGGCCCCACCCTACAAGGCGAGTTCGTATAAGAATTCGACGTGGCCGCGGACGGCGCCGTCGATGCCCTGGATTTTCGGATTATTCGAATCGATCAGATAATATTCGTTCGGAGCGTGGGCGCCGTTGCCGTGGCCGAAACCGAAGTGCACCGCGGGAAGATTCAACGGTTCGCCGGTGAAGATGTATCCAGGCCAGGAGCCGGCTGAACGAGGCCAGACGATGGGATCGATACCATTGCGCTTATAGACCGCGGTCTCGGCGCGAACCGGAAGGGAGTCCGGGGACGTGCTGGTCGGATCGTATCCGCCGGTCATATTCACTTCGATATCGCCGAAGCCGCGCTTGGCGAGGTGTGCCTTGAGATTCGCGAGCGCGCCGGCCGCGGTCATATCGGGAACCAAGCGCAGATCCAGCTTGGCGACAGCTCTGTGGGGCAGGATGGTTTTGCCGCCGGGTCCGGTGTATCCGCCCACCAAGCCTTCGATATTGATGGTCGGCTGGGAGCACAGCAGTTCCAGCGACTCGCGGTAGCTCACATCGCGCAGCCAGTGCTGGACGCCGAGCTGCTTCTTGAGCAGGTCCTCGCTCTGGCGTTTTGCCGCCACATCGATCATGGCTTTCTCGGCCGCGCTGACCGGACGCACTTTATCCATGTAGTGGTCCACCACGGGAGTGTTTCCGTCGGGGGAAACCAGCGTTGCGAGGGCTTCGACCAGATGCCACGCCGGGCTGTCCAGGCGAGCCTTGTTACTCGAGTGAACATCCAGCTTCGGACCGCGGCCCCACTTTTCGCCGGAGGAGACCAGCTCGACTTCAATCACGCCTTTTGCGCCAAGAGCCATGGTCACGGTGCCATCGAGTCCCTGCGGGGCAGACGGCGTCAGCACGCCGCAGCACTTCCGGAGCGCGGAGAGGACTTCCGGACGACGCACGATCTGCCGAATGTGCGGCGATCCGATTTCTTCCTCGCTCTCGCAGATGAATACCAGATTCACGGGCAACTTGCGGCCAGCGCCCCGCATGGCGTGGACCGCGGCCAGAAACGCGCCCTCGGGTCCTTTGGAGTTCACTGCGCCGCGGCCTACGAGAACGTTTCCTAATGCGGGTTTGTCGATGAGTGTGGCGTCAAACGGGGGGGAAGACCACTCCGAGGGATCTACTTGCTTGACGTCGTACATGATGTAGACGGCCAGCGTCTTGGCAGCGCCGGCGTCAAGGGTGGCGAAAACGCCGGGATGGAGATCGGTGGGACACTTCGTTACCTGATCGCAGCCGGCGTCGCGGAGGAGGCGCATCATGAAGTCACAGCCTTCGGCGATGCCGCGATTTTCGGCGGCGATGGTGGGCTGCTTGATCCAATCCTGGATGCGACGGACGGATTCGTCGTGGCGCTTTTCGATCTCGGTCTGGATGGATTTGAGGTCGGGCGTGGTGGCGGCGAATGCGCTGGCCGTGGCGGCGGCTCCGAGGAGGAATGTGCGGCGGTCTAGGGTGCTCATGGTTGTGCGATTATGACGCGTGCGCGCAAGTTGGGTCAAGTCGCATTCAGAGTTGCGTCCGTCAGGAAGCGTAACGATTGCCGCCCAGTCTTTCGCCGCAGGCGAGTACGCTTGTTTACGCGCGCGGCTCCGCGCTAAACAGGCACGCCGATCTTTTCCTGGAACCAGGTTACGGTTTCGCGAAGGCCCTCTTCCAAACCGACTCTAGGGGACCAGCCGAGGACGGTGCGGGCCTTGGTGATGTCGGGCTGGCGGCGTTTGGGGTCGTCTTCGGGCAACGGTTCAAACTTCAACCCGACGCGTGCGCCGGTGAGCTCTCGGATCTTATCGGCGAACTGCAGAATGGTCAGCTCTTGCGGATTGCCCAGGTTTACGGGGTAGCGCTCGTCGGACATCATCAGACGCGTGAGGCCGTCGACCATGTCGCGCACGTAGCAGAAGCTGCGGGTTTGCGAACCGTCTCCGAATATCGTGATGGGTTCGCCGCGCAGGGCTTGATCCAGAAAGGCAGGCACCACGCGGCCATCCTGCAGCTGCATGCGCGGGCCATAGGTATTGAAGATTCGCGCGATGTTCGTGCGTACGCCGTGCAATCGATGGTACGCCATGGTGATGGCTTCGGCGTAGCGCTTGCTTTCGTCATAGCAGCTGCGCGGGCCTACGGGATTCACGTTGCCCCAATACGTTTCTACTTGCGGGTGCACCAGCGGGTCGCCGTAGCACTCGGATGTCGAGGTCACCAGGAACCGCGCCTCGAAACGGCGCGCAATTTCAAGCAGGTTGCGGGTCGCCGTGGAACCGGACTCGAGCGTTTCGAGCGGAAACTTCAGATAGTCCCGGGGACTCGCCAGCGACGCAAGGTGCAGCACCGCGTCCACTGGACCCTCGATCTCAAACGGCCTCGTCACATCCACTTGCTGGAATGAGAATCGAGGATTCGGCTCGAGCTGTGCCAGGTTCCGCAGCGATCCCGTCTTCAGATTGTCGAGGCCCACTACGGTATGGCCCTGCTCCACCAGATGGTCACAAAGGTGGGAGCCGATGAAACCGGCGGCGCCCGACATGATTACTCGCAAACAAATCCTCCAGGGTTCATGGTAGCAATCCCCGCGCGTGTTACATTCAAGAGTTCAAAGCGCCTATGGTTCTATTCTCCTGGCCGGAAACGATTTTATTCCTCGTGCTGCTGGCCGCATCCGCGTATGGGTTCTGGTGGCGATTCGGGAAAGTCTGGCGAACCGTGATTCGCTCGAAGAAAGATCTCGACTTCCACATTCACCCGATTGGCCGCCGCGTGTGGGACTTTGTCTGGGAAGTGATGCTGCAAGGCAAAGTGATTCGCGAGCGGCCTTTGCCCGGGCTCGCGCATGCTTTCGTGTTCTGGGGCTTTTGCGCGTTCGCTCTGGTCACTGTGAATCATTTCGCGGAAGCGCTTGGACTGCACCTGCTCTCCCGCGAGAACTGGATCGGCAAAGTCTACTTCTATCTGGCGGCCGCTTTCGGCGTGGCAGTGGCGGTCTCCATCGCAGGGCTGGCGTTCCGGCGCTTTGTGGTTCGTCCGAAATGGCTGGGCAAGGTGCATTGGGAGTCCGGCTTCATCGCGTTCCTCATCTTCACGCTGATGGTGACGTACCTTGCGACATTCCTCGGAGACAACTGGGAACATAGCAAGGCGTTGTGGTGGGCGCACACGCTTTCCATCCTGATCTTCATGCCGCTGATCCCGCATACCAAGCATCTGCACCTGGTGCTGAGTCCGGTGACAGTGTTTCTGAAGCGCGACTATTTCAGCAAGATTCCGCCGCTATCGGGCGATGAAGATTTTGGACTCGACACGGGCAAGGATCTGACGCAGCTGGTCTCGCTGCAGGCGTACTCATGCGTGGAATGCGGCCGCTGCACGGAGCACTGTCCCGCGAACTTCACCGGAAAGGTTCTGAATCCCAAGGAAATCGCGCTGGGCATGCGCCGCTACCTCAACGATTTCGGGCCGGCCAGCGAAGAGCCGCTGCTCGGAAAATATCTTTCGCAAGAGGCGGCGTTTCAGTGCACTACTTGCGGCGCTTGCGAGTTCCAGTGCCCAGTGGGGGTCCAGCATCTGCCAATGATCATTGGACTGCGGCGTGGCGCGGTGAACACGGGCAAGTGGGAAGACGATTACGGCACCAAGCTGTTCCTGAATATGGAACGCAACGGCAACTCGCTTGGAATGTCGTCAAACGAGCGGGACAAATTCATTCAGAAGCAGGAATTTCCGGTCTACGACGGGACGCAGGAGTACGTGCTATGGCTGGGCTGCATGGGCGCGTACGATCCGCAGGGCCGCGAGATCATTTCTTCTTTCGCGCGGGTGATGCGGCACGTGGGCGCCAGCTTCGGCGTACTGCGCAAGGAGCGCTGCACGGGCGATCCGGCGCGGCGGCTGGGGAACGATCTGGCATTCGGACAACTGGCGGAAGCCAATCTGCAAACGCTGGCGCAGGAAAAGGCGAAGAAGATCGTGTCGATCTGTCCGCACTGCGTGCGCACGATTGGAACGGACTGGAAAGAATACGGCGAGGCGCCGCCCATCGAGCATCACAGCGAGTTCATGGCGCGGCATTTGGATAAGCTTCCGGCGGAGGGCGCGGACGAGGAAAAGATCGTTTACCACGACCCGTGTTATTTGGGGCGCTATCGCGGAATTTATGATGAGCCGCGAAGTGTGGTGGCAAAGTATGGTGAATTGGTGGATCCGCCGCGGTCGCGAGAGAGGTCGTTTTGTTGCGGGGCGGGCGGCGGGCTGGCGTTTCTGGGCGAGGAAAAGGGCAAGCGCGTGAGCGTGGAGCGTGCTGAAGAGCTGGCCGCTACTGGGGCGCAGATTGTGGGGGCGGCATGTCCTTTTTGTAATACGATGTTTCGGGACGCACTGTCGGGGATCGCGGGGACGCCGCCGAAGTTGCTGGATATTGCGCAGATTGCGGCGGCGAGGCTGCCGAGCACAAGCTAAAGCATGTGCTACCACGGATAGCGACAGGTGGCACATGCTTTTAGCTTGTGCTGGTGCTAGCGGGCGGATAGGGCTTCCAATGCGATGCGGGCCTGCTCGAACAGGTCATACGCTTGCATCGGAGGGCGGCGGTCGGAGCTGTCTACTACACCGAGGACAGCGGCGAAATCGGCGATTACGGCGGTGATGGCGGTTTCGATCTTTGGTGCTTGCCGAGCTCTTACTGAACGAAGCAGAACGCCCGCACGCGCGATTTCTTGTGTAGCTTTCAAGCCGAGCTCGAGCTGGCTGGCAAGATCTTCCGGGGTCGCGGTGGAGCGCGGATCGAGCGACACTACCAGCGGCTGCGTGTAGGCTTTTCCGGAGACGGTAAGGCGCACCTGATAGTTTCCTGGCAGAACCTGAGGTCCGCGGGCCCGCGCGGATCCTGGTTCGTTCTCGCCTTCCGCTGACAGCGCGTACCTTAAATCCCACACGAACCGATTCATTCCCTGCTTCGCTCCCACCCTGGGCGCCGGAGGGATCCAAACGTCCGAGACGGTTAATTCGCGGCGACTGGGCGGCGGATCCTTATCGGTGCTGGCAATACGGCGCACCAGCTGATTCGCACTGTCAAGAATCTCGATGGTCACGGCGTCACTCGGCGCCGACTTCAGATAGTAGTCGACGATCGCGCCATCCGGCGGATTCTTCGCGGTGGGGATCTCGGGCGGCAGCGGCGTTCCCTGGAAGCCCTCGCTGTTCATGCGAATCGCCTTCGCGGGGCGGTATAACACTACGTCCGACGCAGCAATCTTCGGGTCGATCTGGCGCAGGGGCGCGATGTCGTCCAAGATCCAAAATGCGCGGCCGTGCGTGGCAATCACCAGATCGTCGCCGTGAACCACGAGGTCGCGCACGGATGTCACCGGCAGGTTGAGTTGCAGCGGCTGCCAGTGATCGGCATCGTCGAACGAAACGTAGACGCCCATTTCCGTGGCGGCGTAGAGCAAGCCCCGGCGCTCCGGGTCCTCGCGGATCGCATTGAGGAAAGCCCGGTCTGGTATGCCGTTCGTAGCCAGGGTCCACGTTGCGCCGAAATCGCGGGTGCGATAGAGATAGGGTCCGTAGTCGTCCAGCCGGTGACGGTCGACGGCGGCGTATGCTGCGCGCACATCGAAGTGCGACGCCTCCATATGGGTCACCTTGCTCCAATCGGTGAGCGTCTCGGGAGTGATGTTGCGCCAGGTCCGCCCACCACTTTCGGTGACGTGAATCATACCGGTGTCTGTGCCTGCCCAGACCACATCCTTGTGCACAGACGACGGTGCGATGGAATAAATCACGCCATACCCCCGGGCTTTGGCATTATCCACAGTGACTGGACCGGCGGATACAGCCGACTTGTCATAACCCGTGAGGTCGGGGCTGATTTGATCCCATTTCAAGCCGCCGTCCGTGGTCTTGAGCACGTATTGCGATCCGTAGTAGAGCGTATTCGGCTCCAGCGGCGAGAAGATCAGCGGGGCAGTCCAGGGAAAGCGGAATTTGCGCTGCGAGATCTCGAGGCCAAATCCAGACGCGGGCCAGGGCGTGATCACTTGGCCTTGCGCCGTGCGCTTGTCGAAGCGGGTTAGCGTGCCATAGGTGTTGCTGACGTAAAGAATATTGGGATCCTTGGGATCCACCGCGATGTATCCGCTCTCCGCCCCGCCGACTGAAGAAAAATCGCGCTCCGTAATCTGGCCGTGGTTGGTGCGGCTGGGGACGGCCGCCGTTCCGCTGTCCTGCTGCGATCCGTAGACGTTGTACGGGAACTGATTATCCGTGGTCACGTGATAGAACTGCGCGGTGGGCTGGTTGTACCAGCTGCTCCAGGTGGTTCCGCTGTCCACGCTAATGGATGCGCCCTGGTCAGACCCGAGGATCATGCGCGCGGAGTGCGTTGGGTCAATCCAGAGCGAGTGATAATCGTCGCCACCCGGTGCGCCCTTGAGAACCATGAAGGTCTTGCCGCCGTCGGAGGACTTGTATATGGATACGTTGGGTAAATACACAACGTCGGGATTATTCGGATCCACCGTGATTCCGCCGAAATACCAGCCGCGGCTGTAGTTGCGAGCATCTCCGTTGGTTCGAGTCCAGGAAGCGCCGGCATCGTCGGAACGATACAAGCCTCCCGCCGCGGCCGCCGCATCGACGATGGCGTAGACGCGCTTACCCTGAGTCCCTTGGACGATGGCCACGCCGGCGCGCCCCCACTCGCTCTCCGGCAGTCCGTTGCCGGTCAACTGCGTCCAGTGGTCGCCGTTGTCCATCGATTTATAGAGCCCACTTCCGGGTCCAGCTAGCGGCGCGTACTGGCTCCAAGTGGAACGGCGCGCGCGCCACATGGTCGCGTAAATTGTTTGGCCGTCCAGCGCGAGATCGGCAGCGCCTACATCAGATCCTTTGTCGAGTATCTTTTTCCACGTGGCTCCGCCGTTGTTGGATCGGAACACGCCGCGGTCGGCGTTCGGCCCATAAGCGTGGCCCAGCGCGGCCACGTAGACGATGTCGGGGTTCGCGGGATCCACGACGATGCGCGCGATGTGCCGAGAATCGCGAAGTCCGGCGTGCTTCCAGGTTTTGCCGGCATCGGTGGATTTGTAAATGCCGTCGCCGGTGGAGAGATCGGAGCGGATGTCTGCTTCACCGGTGCCCGCGTAGATCACGTTGGGATCGGACGGGGCGAGGGCGAGCGTCCCGATGGACGCGATGGGCTGGGAGTCGAAGATCGGGGCCCAGGTGACGCCGGTGTTGGTGGTTTTCCAGATGCCGCCTCCGACGGAGCCGAAGTAGAACGTGGTGGGGTCGCCGGGGATGCCGGTGACGGCTACGGAGCGACCGCCGCGAAAGGGGCCGATGAGGCGCCATTGAAGGCCGTCGAAGAGTGAGGGCGGGAAGGGCTGGGCGGAGAGGAGAGTGGACAGGAGCAAGGCGAGGGAAACAGGTTTCATTGCTATGGCGGAAGGCTACCACAGTGGCCGAGGGCCGATTGCTAATCGGCCCGCAGGTTGCTAACCTGCCCCACATGAACTTCAGTCGATGCTTGCTGCTGCTTGCTGTAGGGCTGTTGACCGCGAACGGCCAGAATACATCGTACGGCGGGCTTCGCTGGCGATCGATTGGGCCGCCGCGAGGGGGGCGGACGGTGGCGATTGCGGGGATTCCCAGCCAGCCGAATGTGTATTATTGCGCCGCGACCAATGGCGGAGTCTGGAAGACGACCGATTTTGGGCGGGTGTGGAAGCCAATCTTTGACGAGCAGCCCACCGGGTCCATCGGCGCGCTGGCGCTAGCGCCTTCGGATCCGAATATCATCTACGTGGGCAGCGGCGAGGGGTTGCAGCGGCCCGATCTTTCGGTGGGCGATGGCATCTACAAATCCACCGATGCGGGAAAGACCTGGCAGCATCTGGGGCTGCGCGACGGGTTGCAGATCGCGTCCATCCTGGTGGATCCGCGCGATTCGAATCGCGTATATGTCGCCGTGTTGGGGCATCCGTATGGTCCGAATACCGAGCGCGGCGTGTATCGATCAAGCGACGGCGGCCAGAACTGGACCAAGATTCTTTACAAGGATGAGAACACGGGCGCAGTGGATCTTGCGTTCGATCCCGCCGATCCGCGCACGGTGTATGCCGTAATGTGGGCGGCGCGGCAAGGGCCCTGGGAAAACGGCTCCTGGCAAGGCCCCGGCAGCGGGTTGTTCAAATCCACCGATGGAGGCGACCACTGGAAGCAGCTCACCGGCGGGCTCCCGACGTTTGAAGAGGGCCTGGGGCGCATCGGGATCACTGTGGCGCCCAACGATTCGCGGCGACTGTACGCGCTGGTGGATGCCAAGGCCGGCGGGCTGTACCGCTCCGACGATGGGGGCGAATCCTGGAAGCTGATGAACGGTGAGATGCGGATCTGGGGGCGGGGCTCCGATTTCGCGTGGGTGCGCGCGGACCCGAAGAACAAGGACACCATCTACATCGCAAACACATCGACGTATCGCTCGATGGATGGCGGCACGACATTCAAAGCTATCAAGGGCGCGCCCGGCGGCGATGATTATCACAGCATCTGGATTAATCCGAACGTGCCGCAGATCATCCTGCTGGGCAGCGACCAGGGGGCGACGCTCAGCGTGAATGGCGGCGAGACGTGGAGCTCCTGGTACAACCAGTCGACGGCGCAGTTTTATCACGTCATCACCGACAACCAGTTCCCTTACTGGGTTTACGGGGGGCAGCAGGAGAGCGGGTCGGCGGGAGTGGCCAGCCGGGGGAATAACGGGGCTATCACGTTTCGCGATTGGCACGCGGTAGGAGTGGAAGAGTATGGCTATGTCGCCCCCGATCCGCTGAATCCGAATTTCATATACGGAGGCAAGGTGTCGCGCTATGACACGAATACCGGCGATGTCCAGCAGGTGGGACCCATCGCGCGGCGCGGAGCACAATATCGTTTTCTGCGAACGGCGCCGCTGCTCTTTTCGTCCGTTGATCCGCACATCCTTTATCTGGGCGGGAACGTGCTGTTCAAGACCGTGAATGGCGGGCAAAGCTGGGATATTATCAGCGGCGATCTGACGCGGGAATCCTACGAAGTGCCGCCCAGCGTTGGCATCTACGCCGAGGAAGCGCGCAAGCAAGCTACGCGGCGCGGGGTGATTTACACCATTGCGCCGTCGCACAAAGATGTAAACGTGATCTGGGCGGGCACGGACGATGGATTGATCCATGTCACCGTTAACGGCGGCTCGAGCTGGAAAAACGTTACGCCGCCCGGTCTGACGCCCTGGGGCAAGGTATCGCTAATGGACGCGTCGCACTTCGACGTGACCACGGCGTATGCGGCCGTCAATCGAATCCGCTGTGACGACCTGCGGCCGCACATCTATCGGACCCATGATCGCGGGGCGACATGGCAGGAGATCGTCAATGGGCTTCCGGTGGATGAGCCGGTGAACGCAGTGCGCGAGGATCCGGTTCGCAAGGGCCTGCTGTACGCTGGCACCGAGCGAGCGGTCTATGTATCCTTCGACGATGGCGAGAAGTGGCAGCCGCTGCGTTTGAACATGCCGGCCATTTCCATTCGCGACATCGTGATTCATGCCGACGATCTGGTGGCCGGGACGCACGGGCGCGGATTCTGGATTCTGGACGATCTGACGCCGCTGCGCCAGATGACGCCCGAGGTGGCGTCGGCGAGCGCCCACCTGTTCAAGCCCCGGGTGACGTATCGCGTCCGGCGCAACCAGAACACTGACACGCCGCTGCCGCCGGAGGAACCGGCGGCTCAGAATCCGCCAGATGGCGCGATTCTGTACTATGCGCTTAAAGCGGACTCGGCGACGCCGGTGACGCTGGAGATTTTTGACGCCTCCAGGAAGCTGGTGCGGCGCTATGCGAGCAACGATAAGCCCGATGTTACTGAACAGGAGCTGGAGAAAGAGCTGGCGGTGCCCACGTACTGGGTCCGGATGCCGCGCATTTTATCGGCGCGCGCGGGGATGCATCGCTTCGTGTGGGATCTGCATTATCCGCCGCCAGGAGCGCTGCGGCACGACTATCCGATCTCGGCCATTTATCACAACACGCCGCGTTTCCCGCTGGGAACCGTGGTGCTGCCCGGCGAGTATACGGTGAAGCTCACGGTTGCGGGAACCAGCTATTCGCAGCCGCTCACGGTGGCGATGGACCCGCGTGTGAAGACCGGACCAGCCGGCCTGAAGCAGCAGTTCGATCTGTCGAGCAAGGTGTACGATCTGATGAATAAGGATTACGCGGCTCTGATGGAGTTGCGGGCATTGCGGGTGAAGCTGAAGGGTTCGGAACTGGATAAGGAGGCGGCTGTGATCGAGGGTGCGGCGGGACCGGGCTTCGGGCAGCGGGCGGCCGGCGGGCAGAGCCTGGCGCGGCTGAACGGGGATCTGGCGGGAATCTTGGAATCGTTGCAAGGAACAGATTCCACGCCGCTGCCGAGGAGCGCGCCGGCGGTGGCGGAACTGGAGCAGGCGCTGAATGGATTGCTGGGCCGGTTGCAGACGCTGAAGGGGAAGGCGCAATAAGCGCGATAATTACAGCTTAGGCAGTCCAAGCCCCGTCAGGCTGTCCTGAAGAAGCGCAATGTCGAATCGGATCCCTTGGCGCAGCAGGTCTATGTACGCCTGGCAGAGGTCTGATACGAGACCCTTGCGGGTAGCTGCCTCAAGTACTCCCAAACAGCCCATAATTGAAAATCCCGCTTCCAGTGCGATGCGACGCGCCCTCCATTCATCCAAAAGAATGAGGTCGGCAGAGAGAGTCTTAGCCAGAACAATTGCGCTACGCTCACCCGCGCCGAGGCCTTGACAGGAGCGCTCCAATAAGGGATCCGGGAGCGATGTTTGTGACGCCACTTCAATCCAGCCCGAGTTGCGAACCTCCTGGGCTCCCAGAAGGCCACGCCCGGCAACGGTCACTTCATGGTGGACGTCGGCGGGGACAAGAATTCGTTGGTAGAGCGATGCAAGCAGGTCGAGGCGGCGAATTCGGGCCGAGCGATTAGTGGGGAGGAATTGGAAACGACAATCACAAGCCGAGGCGTTCCAACGTGCGGCGATCCTCTTCCAGGTCAACGGCGCCATAGTGAAGCGGAACATTGTGCCGGCCAGCGAATTCCATGAACTGCTCGACAGGCATGTGGCAGAGTTCGGCGGCACGCCCCAGCGAAACCTTATCCTCCCGGTAGAGTTCCAGCGCCAGAAGTCTGGTGGCTTCGGCTGAAAGGTTGCGGACATCCAATCCTGCGACTGCAACAAGGTCCGCGGGGATTTCGACTGTGACTGTCTGCATGTTTTGAGGGTACCGCAGGTAATCTTTCGATTGGGACGAGGACGCAATACCAGAGGAGCCGACAAGAGGATCGGCAGGCAGGCCGGGAGGCCGGCCCTACGGCTTAGATCGGCTGGCTTCGGTTCCTTTGGACTTCGAAGGATTCTTGGTTAGCGTCGAGTGGGGGCGGTAGCTATCGCCCTTGTCCAGGCGGAACAGGGCGTCGCCTATGCGGTTCACTACTTTCTCCTCGACACCTTTGCTGGCCACGTCGCGCGGGAGCACCGAAAGTTGCAGGTGAATGAGCTCGTGGAGGATGGTGTATTCGATGTCCTGGATGGTGTCGGCCGGCGCCAGGTCGTAATCCAAGGGGTTCAGCACCTTGATGGTGGCGGTATGGTTATCGCCGTTCCAGCGAAGGTTGCCGAGGGTGTCGGGTTTGAGCTCCCAGATGCGCACAATCTGCGTGGCCACTTGCCATTCGCCCATTTCGAGGCGCTGCTGCCACTTCTTGGTCCAGCGATCTACTTGGGGGGCGTTAACCACCGCGCGCGGATCGGACGTCTGCGAAACGGCGGTTGATCCCGGTCCTGCCGTTCCCACGCACACGCTGATGAATACACCGATCGCGAGGACCGGCGCGGATGCAGCTTTCATCTGGGTTTCAGACATTGTATCGGAAGTTGAGGGAAAAATCTTCAAGAAAATGTAAATAGGGCCAAAACGCCGTCCCGCCGTGCGGCCGGCGGCCCCGCGCTCGGCCCTACCTGTTACTCTGTAACTTCATGGCAGATCAGAAGCTTCAAGTGATTCCCCTGGGCGGACTGGGCGAGTTCGGAATGAACTCGATGGTCCTGCGCTATGGCGACGACATCATCGTCATCGACGCCGGGATGATGTTCCCGGACGCCGAGCTGCTGGGCGTGGACATTGTCACGCCCGACTTTACCTACCTCGAACAGAATCGCGAGCATGTCCGCGGACTGGTGCTGACGCACGGGCATGAGGACCACATCGGCGCGGTCCCGTTCCTGCTGAGCCAGATCGATATTCCGGTCTACGGAACCGCCTTCACGCTGGCGCTGGTGGAGCGCCGTCTGGAAGAGCACGAGATGCTGGACGACGCCCGGCTGAACCGCGTGAAGCCCGGCGAGAAGGTCACGCTGGGACCGTTCACGGTGGAGTTCATTCACGTCACGCATTCCATTGTCAGCGCGGTGGCGCTGGCTATCACGACGCCACTGGGTGTGGTGATCCACACCGGCGATTTCAAGGTGGATCCCACGCCCACCGACAACGAGCTGTTTGACCTGCACACGCTGGCTGCCTACGGCAAGCGCGGTGTGCTGCTATTGCTCTCGGACTCTACCAATGTCGACCGGCCGGGCTACACCGAAAGCGAGCGCGCTATCATGCCGCGCTTCGAGGAGATTTTCTACCGCGCGGACCGGCGCATCATTCTCTCGTGCTTCAGCTCCTCCATCCACCGGCTGCAGCAGATTCTGGATGTAGCGTCCGAGCATGGCCGCAAGGTCGCGTTCCTGGGGCGCAGCATGCTCAGCGTCACCGAGATTTCGCACAGCCTGGGGCTGCTGCATATCCCGGACAACATCCTGCTGCGGCCGCAGGACATTATGCAGACCGCCCCGGACAAGACCGTGGTGGTGGTTTCGGGCACCCAGGGCGAGCCGATGTCGGCACTGTCGCGCGTGGCGGTGGACAATCACAAGAGTCTGAGCATTGAGCGCGGCGACACGGTGGTGCTCAGCGCCCGAATCATTCCGGGCAACGAAAAGGCCATTTACCGGATGATCAACCACGTCGCGCGGCGGGGCGCGGAGGTGATCTACGGGAGCATGAATCCTCCGGTCCACGTGTCGGGTCATGCGAGCTCGGAAGAGCTGAAGCTGGTGCTGAACCTGGTGCGGCCGCGCTACTTTGTGCCGGTGCACGGCGAATATCGCCAGCTGGCGAAGCATGCGTCGCTGGCGCAGCATCTGCGTCGCGCCGGCCTGGAGGAAACCTTCGTGATCGAGACCGGCGATACGCTGGAATTCGACAGCATGGGCGCGCGCCGGGGCGCCAAGGTGCCAGTGGGGCGCGTGTGTATCGATTCGGGCTCGCTGGACGAAATCGTGGAGGACATCGTCATTCGGGACCGGCGGCATTTGTCGGAAGATGGCTTCGTTCTGCCGATTATCACCATCAACAAGTTCACCGGCAAGAATGAGACGCTGCCCGAGATAGTGAGCCGCGGCTTCGTTTCGCTGGAGGACGGCAGCGATCTGATGAATCAGGCCCGCCAGGTGGTGGCGCGGACGCTGGAGACCTCGACGGCCGAGGAGCGCGGCGATTGGGGCGTGATGCAGGAGAAGATCCGCGCGGATTTGAAGCGCTTCCTGAACAAACAGACCTCGCGGCGTCCTTTGATCATGCCGGTGATTCTGGAGGTTTGAGCCTGCTTTCGGACACCCGCGGCACGGTGGATGCGTCTGGATACAGCGGACACGCGGATGAAATCTTCGTGCCGGCCGATGAATCCTTAGTCGCCGCGATATTGGTTCGGGCCGGACGCGAAGGTGTGCCGATCACCGTTGCGGGCGCGGGTACGGGCATCACCGGCGCGGGCGTCGCCCAGGGCGGCTGGGTACTGTCGCTCGAAAAGTTCCAGCGCCTTGAGATATTTCCGGGACGTGCGATCGCCGGGGCCGCTGTCAGCCTGCAGGCGCTGCAGGAAGCGGCGGCTCGCACGGGGCAGTTCTATGCGCCCGATCCAACCGAGATTACCGCTAGCGTAGGCGGCACCATTGCCACCAACGCCAGCGGGTCGCGCACCTTTCGCTATGGGAGCACGCGACGCCACGTGCAGGCTTTGCGCGTCGCACTAATGGATGGAAGCGTCCGCGAATTCCGCCGGGGCGAGGCGATCGATTTCGACGTGCCTGCGCTTCCCCGGCCCGCCACCACCAAGAACACGGCGGGGTACCAGCTCGCGCCGGGCATGGACTGGGTAGATTTGTTCGCCGGCGCGGAAGGCACGCTGGGAGTGGTGCTGGAAGCCGAGCTGCAACTGCTCCCGTCGCCCAGTGACATCCTTGCGGGCGTGGTCTTTTTTCCAGATGACTCCGCGGCGCTCGATGCTGTCGAGCGCTGGCGCACCATTCCGCGCCTGCGCATGCTGGAATATTTCGACCGCAATTCGCTCGACTTGCTGCGCACGCGCTTTTCGGAAGTTCCAGCCGGCGCCGGGGCCGCGCTGCTGATCGAAGAAGAGGATCCCGATATCGACGCCTGGCTGGAGCGCGCCCCCGAAGACAACTGGTTCGCCGTGACGGCGGCCGACCGTGAACGATTCCGCCGTTTTCGCCACGCCCTGCCCGAATTAGTGAACGATCAGGTGCGCCGCCGCGGCTTTCTCAAGCTTGCCACCGACTACGCGGTGCCTCCCGCGCGTACCCGCGAAATGCTGGCGATTTATCACCAGCGCCTCGCGCCTTACGAATACGTTGTCTTCGGGCACATCGGGGACGGGCATCTGCATGCCAACGTGCTGGCCAGATCGCAAGAAGAGTTCGAATCAGCCGGCGAGCTGATGCTGGATATCGCGCGCCAGACGGTGACGCTCGGCGGCGTTGTCTCGGCCGAGCATGGAGTAGGCAAGCGGAAGGCCCATCTGCTCGCGCTGCAATATACGGCGGATCAGATAGAAGCGATGCGCGCGGTGAAGCGGCGGCTAGACCCCCTGTGGCTCCTGGGCCGCGGCACTCTGTTCGAGGTTGAGATTGTTCATGGAAAATATCAAAGTGGCAGTAGTCCAGGCCGCCCCGGTAGCGTTTGACCGCGAGCGGACGCTGGAGAAGGTAGACGCGCTCGCAGGCAGGGCTGCCGCGCAGGGCGCCAGGCTGGTTCTGTTTCCCGAGGCCTTCGTATCCGCGTACCCGCGCGGGCTCGATTTCGGGGCGGTGGTGGGGTCGCGTACCGACCAGGGCCGCGAAGATTTTCGCCGGTATTGGGAGAGCAGCGTGGATGTTCCGGGTCCGGCGGTGGACGCGCTCGGGAAAACGGCGCGCAACCATGGAATTTATCTTGTGATAGGCGTTGTCGAGCGGGATGGCGGCACGCTCTATTGTTCGGTCCTGTTCTTCGCGCCCGACGGCGCTTACCTGGGCAAGCATCGCAAGGTGATGCCCACCGCTTCCGAGCGGCTGGTGTGGGGATTCGGCGACGGTTCCACCTTGCCGGTGTTCGATACACCGCTGGGAAAGATAGGCGCGGTAATCTGCTGGGAGAATTACTTGCCCCTGATGCGCGCGGCGATGTACGCCAAGGGTATCCAGATATATTGCGCTCCGACGGCAGATGCGCGGGATTCCTGGCTTGCCACCGTGCGCCACATCGCGGTGGAAGGCCGCTGCTTCGTTCTGTCGGCGAACCAGTTCAACCGGCGGCGCGATTTTCCGCGCGATTATCGCTCGGAGTTTGGCGACGATCCGGAGACGGTGGTTTGTCGCGGCGGGAGCTGTATCGTCGATCCGTTCGGGAATTTTCTGGCGGGGCCAAACCTGGAAGGGGAAGCGATACTGGTGGCGGAGATAGACCTCGCGCAGATTGTACGGGGGAAGTTTGATCTGGATATTATGGGCCATTACGCCCGGCCGGATATTTTCCAGCTGCACGTGGATGAGCGCCCCAAACGACCGGTGACTAGCGAACCGTAGTACAGGGCCGTGCCCTGTTCTACAATACCGCCCAGAGGAGGATTCGATTGGTCCCGAACGGCCGAATCAAGCAATCCCTGGCTTATTGGTGCCTCAACGCCACCGAGTGGCAGTGGGACATCGAGCGCGTTTGCGCAGCGGCAAGTCGGTTGGGTTGCGCGGTGGAACTGGTGCCTGTGGAATTGTGGCCCGTGGTTCGCAAGCACGGCCTCCAGAATGTGCTCGCGCATAACGGAATGCCGGATCCGGTGTTCGCAAAAGGACTGAACAGCCCACGGTACAGCGAAGAAGTGATTGCGCGCACCAAACGCGCCATCGACGAATGCGCGGACGGAGGAGTGCCCAGCGTGATCGCATTCACCGGCTACAAATGGCTGGATGCGGACGATCCCAAGAGCGGGGAAATCCCGCTCGAGCAAGGCGCCGAGAATACGGCGAGGGCGCTGATGGAGCTCGCTCGCTACGCGGAAGGCAAGCCGGTCACTATCGTTCTAGAGCACCTCAACACGCGCGACGAGTCTCATCCCATGAAAGGCCATCCGGGTTATCAGGGGGACGATATCGATTACTGCGCCGGGATCGTCCAGCGGGTTGGATCGCCGCACGTGAAGCTCTTGTTCGACGTTTATCACGTTGCGATCATGAACGGGGATCTGATCCGGCGTTTGCGCCAGTACCGCGATTGGATCGGACACGTGCATGTGGCCGGCGTTCCAGGGCGCGGCGAGTTGGACGACCGGCAAGAGATTAATTATCCGGCCCTGATGCGGACGCTGGTCGAGATCGGATACAAAGGATACGTCGGGCAGGAGTTCATCCCCAGCCGGAATCCGGAGGAAGCCCTGGCTCAGGCCATGGAGTTGTGTGATGTCTAAATCCCGGTGTCTGCTGGTTCCAATCGCCGCGCTGCTGGCCGCGGAGAGCCTGGGCCCGTTCGAAGCGCACGGCGATATCGGCGATACGCCGCAAAAGGGAACCGCGGAATTCTCCGGGGGCGAGGTTCGCGTCACCGGCGGCGGCGCGAACATCTGGGGCGCCGCGGATGCATTCCATTACGTCTGGAAGCAAGTGACCGGCGATGTCGTCATCACGGCCGATGTACGTTTCGAGGGCGAGGGCGCAGTGGCGCATCGCAAGGTCGCGTTGATGATCCGCCAGAGTCTGGATCCCGGCTCCGCTTACGCCGACGCCGCATTGCACGGGGACGGGCTGACGTCGCTGCAGTTCCGGCCATCGCCGGGCGGGGTGACGCAAGAGGTGAGACAGAGCGCCAAGTCGGATTTGAGCGCCCCGGTACGGCTCCGCATCGAGCGGCGCGGCGACACATTCACCATGCATGCCGGCAAACCGGGAGAACCGCTCACGTCCACGGGGCCGGCCACGGTCGCGCTGAAGGACCCAGTGTATATTGGGTTGGCGGTCTGCTCGCACGATGCCAATGTGCTCGAAACGGCGATTTTTTCGAATGTGACGGTGCAGTCTCCGCCCGTCGCCGCCCGTCCTCCAGCACAGCGCTATCGCAGCCGGATCTCGATCTACGATCTGCGCGACAAGTCGATACGGACGCTGTATCAGGCCGACCAAGTATTTGAAGCTCCCAACTGGTCGCCCGACGGGAAATTCCTGCTCTCCAACGCAGGCGGGCGGCTGTATCGAATTCCGGTGGATGATGCGCAGGCCACGCCACAGCTCATCAATATCGATCCGGCGCTTCGCCTCAATAATGACCATGCTCCTTCGCCGGACGGAAAGTGGATCGCGTTCTCGGCATCGTCGCCGTCGTCGCGGCAATCGCAGGTGTATGTATCAAATGCCGATGGATCGAACGCGCGCGTCATCGTGGCCGCCACGCCCAGCTATTTTCACGGGTGGTCACCGGACGGGCGGTATCTCGCGTACGTGCACCAGCACGGCGCTCCGGCCAACTACGATATCTTCCGCGTCTCAGCGGCAGGTGGCGAACCCGAGCAGCTGGACTCAAACCCCGCGTACGACGATGGTCCCGATTACTCGCCGGACGGCAAGTGGATTTATTGCAACTCGGACCGCTCCGGCGGCTGGGACATCTGGCGCATTCCCGCGGATGGAGCGGGCCCGAACGATGAGAACGCCGAGCGGATCACCAGTGATGACTGGGAGGACTGGTTTCCGCATCCTTCTCCGGATGGGAAATGGCTGGTGTTTCTATCGTTTCCTAAAGGCACGAAGACGCACAACGAAAAGCTGGCTGGAGTCCAGTTGCGCATGCAGCCGCTGGCCGGAGCCCACACTGCAATTCAAGTGCTAACCACTTTCTTCGGAGGACAAGGCACCATCAACGTCAATTCCTGGTCGCCCGATTCCAGGCGGTTTGCCTTTGTGATCTATGAGCCGCTGCCCGCAATCCCGGACGTGCGATGATTTCTTAGGAGGAGAGAAACATGAGAAGACTGGCCATCACCGTTGCGGTTGCGGGCATTGCGGGCGCGGCATTTCTGTACGCCGCGAGCAAGCCCGTGGTTGTGGAGCTGAAGGACGCTAAGGGCGAAAGCGTTGGCACTGGGACCATTTCCGAGAAAAAGGGCGCGGGGGTCACCATCAAGCTAGCGTTGAAAAATTTGCCCGCCGGGGATCACGCTTTGCACATCCACCAGAACGCCAAATGCGAAGCTCCCGGTTTCACGTCGGCGGGCCCGCACTTCAACCCCGACAAAAAGCATCACGGCCTGGATAATCCGGAAGGGCCGCACGCCGGGGATATGCCTAACTTCACTGTGAAGGCAAACGGCACCGCGAAGGTGACCATTGCCGATCCGAGGGTGAAGATGGACGATAGCGATCACGGGATATACGCGAACGGCGGGACCGCGCTGGTAATCCACGCCAAGGCGGACGATCTGAAGAGCGATCCGGCCGGGAATGCGGGCGACCGTATCGCCTGCGGGACCATCACGAAGTAGGTGACAGGGGAGGGCCCCGGCGGCGGCGGTATCGCAGTTGATACAGCGCCACGCCCGCGAGGCCGGCAGCAGTCAGCAGCCACGAAGACGGGACCGGTGTGGGTAGAGGCGCGGTTGTCGCGGAGACCGCAATTGCATCGACCCCCGGGACAATCGGCGCGATGCGCGTGACAACGCCGGTAGAAATGTTGATGGTGGCAAGGGACCACGCTGAACCAGGACTCCCGTTGACTACCGAAGCGTAAAGCGTTCCGTTCAGCGGGTTGAACTTCATTCCATTCGCGCGCGACTCGCCGGGTCCAAAGGCCGAGCCGTAGTTCAAGGGCACCACTGTCGTGAGAGCGGCTGTGGTTTGGTTGACGATATCCAACTCAGTTTGATTTGCAGTGTACAGCACGTTCGCGGAGGAGAACGCCAGGCCATTGCCATCCGGAAACTTTGTGGTGTCGCCCACCAATGTGGCGTGCCCGGTCGAGACGTTTACGGTGTAGATCACGCCCCCACCGTAACCAAAAAGAACGCCGTCGGAGCGGAACGCCATGTCCTGAAACGGGGAGTTGATGCCGGTTGGACCCACTACGGTACCGGCCCCCGTGGTTGTATTGATGGTGAACAGTTCAAAGCCGTTGATATCCTGCCCCACGCCGTACAGCGTGCCGCTGGGAGAGAATGCGATGGCGCTCACCACACCGAAACCGATGGGGCCAATCAGCGTGGCGGCGCCGGTAGTGGGCGAAATGGAGTAAAGCCTGGCCGGCGTGGGTCCATTGAAAGCGGCGCCGTAAATAGTCTGGGCGGACGCCGCGGAAGCGAGCAGCGCGGCAAGAGCAATTAGCCTGGCAGTCATTATTGCTGAAAACTAAGATTACGGGCAATGATGGCACGCGAGCCGAGGCAGTGTCAAACGGGGGTTATACTAAAAGTGATGTCCTGGTTATTCCGCAATAAGACTTTGCCCTGCTTGCTGTTGACAGCAGTGGCAGCCTTCGGGCAGAAACCGCCCGACAAGGCATCGGCCTATTATCACTATTCGCTGGGACACCTCTATGCCGAGCTGGCCGGCGCGTATTCAAACCGCGCGGACTATTTCAACAAAGCGATCGAGAGTTATCGCGAGGCTTTGAAGGAAGACCCTTCGGCGACATTCATCACCGAAGAGCTCTCCGAGCTATACATCCAGTCCGGACGCCTGCGCGAGGCGGTTACCGAGGCGGAGGAGGCCCTGAAGGCCAATCCCAACGACGTCTCTGCGCGGCGCGTCCTGGCCCGCATTTACACCCGGATGATCGGGGACAGCCAAGCCAACAAAGTAGACGAGGAGATGCTCCGGAAGTCGATCGATCAATATCAGAAGATCACTGTTCTGGAGCCGAAGGACACCGACGGCTGGCTGATGCTGGGACGTCTGCAGAAGATCGCGCAAAACTCCGCCGAGGCCGTGAAGGCATACAAAAAGGCGCTGGAACTGGATCCTGAGAATGACGACGCCATGACCGGTCTGGCGCTGGTTTACGCGGATCTGGGCGAGACCAAGCAGGCGGCCGATCTGCTGCGGCGCGCGGCGGAGAAGAATCCCAACCCGCGCAGCCTCACCACGCTGGCGAGCGCCTACGAGCAGATGCACGAGTATCCGCTGGCCGTGGAAACACTGCGCCGGGCTCTTGACCAGCAGCCCGGCAACAACGAAATCAAGCATGCGCTGGCGCAGGACTTGCTGCTGACGGACCAGATGGACGCGGCGCTGAAGATCTATCAGGAGCTGGTGGCGGAAGATCCGCGCGACGTCCAATCCTGGCTGCGAATCTCCCAGGCGTACCGGCAGAAGCATGACTACGCGAAAGCCCACGAAGCCAGCGAGAAGGCCAAGGAGTTGGAACCGGGGAGCCTCGAAATCCAGTTCAACGACGTGAGCCTGCTGGAAGCCGAAGGCAAGCCGCGGGACGCCATCAAGACGTTGACGGATCTGCTGGCCACCAGTACCAAGGCCTCCTACAGCGCCAGCGAAAAGCAGAATCGAATCGTGCTGCTGGAGAAGCTAGGGTTCCTGCACCGGTCGGTCGAGAATTACCCGGCTGCGGTGGATTCCTTCCGCGAAATCGGCACGCTGGATCCGGATTCGGGCGCGCGGTCGTCCGCCCAGATTATCGATACGTGGCGCGCAGCCAAGGAGTTTGGCAAAGCCGAAGCCGAGGCCGACGCCGCCGCGAAGAAATATCCCAAGGATCGGGTGGTGCGCTCGGTGCGGGCTACGCTGCTGGCGGACCTGGGCAAGACCGACCTCGCGGCCGCGGAAACTCGCAAGCTCTTCGACGGCAAGAACGATCGCGAAACGTGGCTGTCACTGGCGCAAATCCAGGAGAAGGCCAAGAACTTCCCGGAGATGGCCAAGTCTCTGGACGAAGCCGAGAAGCTTTCCACCAACAAGGAAGACAAAGAGGCGGTGCTGTTCCTGCGCGGATCGATGTATGAGCGCCAGAAGAATTTTGACGCCGCCGAAGCCGAGTTTCGCAAGGTGCTTTCGGTGAATCCGGATAACGCCGCCGCGCTCAACTATCTCGGGTATATGCTGGCGGACCGGAACGTTCGCCTGCAGGAGGCCCAGGATATGATCAAGCGGGCACTGGCCAAGGAGCCTAATAATGGCGCGTATCTGGACAGCATGGGCTGGGTTTACTTCCGTCTGAACAAGCTGCCGGAAGCCGAGGAAGAGTTGAAGCAGGCGCTGGCGGGAATGGCGCACGATCCCACGGTGCAGGATCACCTGGGTGACGTCTATTTTCACGAAGGCAAGACGCGCGAGGCCATCGCACAATGGCAGAGCTCACTGAAAGCATGGGAAGCCAGCGCGCCCAGCGAGCAGGATCATGCCGAGGTGGCGAAGATCCAGAAGAAGCTGGAGAACGCCAAAATAAAGCTCGCGAAAGAACCCGGTTCCAGCAGGTAGGCGGCCGCTCCCATGAGAACAGGATTTCTTTTGTTACTGGCTGCCGCGTATCTGGCCGCCGATTCGGGCGCCGGAGTGCAGTGGACGCCTCCCAAGACCTGGCAGGCCCAGGCGCAGCGGCCAATGCGCCTGGCGACCTATCTGGTGCCGGAAGGCGGCGAATGCGGCGTGTATTATTTTGGTCCGGGCCAAGGCGGCAGTGTGCAGGCCAATCTCGACCGTTGGATCGGTCAGTTTCCCCAGCCCGACGGGAAGCCGAAGATCCAGAATAAGACCGTTCACGGACTGAAGGTAACAACGGTAGACATCGCCGGCGCGTACACCGGCATGGGCGGCCCAAATGCTCCCGCGGCGGCGCCGAAGGGCGGTTACCGGCTGCTGGGGGCGATCGTCGAAACCGCGCAAGGCTCCATCTTTTTCAAATTTACCGGACCCCAAAAGACCGTAGCGGCGAATCAGGCCGGCTTCGACGCGATGATCACTTCGGTTCAGTAACCTGGAAATCGGCCTTTACATACTGCCAGTCCGGCAGCTCATAAACGCGCAGTTTGGTGGGGACGATCACGTCCACATCCTTCCATTCCTGCGGGCCAAGCGGGCCCACCTTCGCCGAGAACGTGGCGAACGGAGGCTCGCCCGCTTTGGCGGTGGTAGCGCTGAGCTGCACTTCCATCACCAGATCGCCCAGATCGGCATCGGAATGATTCACCGCGCCAAAGCGGACGCTCAATTTCCCCGGACCTTTTTCCCCCAGGCGCAGACCCGTGAGCTCGATATAACGGGCGACCGGATTCGAGCTGGCGGCCACTCGCTTGGGCGCCGGCGCTGGAGACTTGGCGGGATCTGGCGGACTGGAGCAGGCCGTGAGAAAGGACACTAGCGCTACCACTGCAAAACGCGAGCTCATGGCACCCATGATAGCCCGCGACGCCGATTGTTGCGACCTGTTACCGCCGTGCCGCATCGGAGATAATGGCAGCAAGCCCATGTTCGGAGCCATCCGCGAGCAAATCGATACCATTTTTTGGGAAGATCCCGCGGCCCAGAGTGTGGCTGAAATCGTTTTTTGCTATCCGGGATTTCACGCCATCCTGCTGCACCGGCTGGCGCACCGCCTCTATTTACGGGGCTTCCGATTCCCCGCGCGGCTCATTTCGCAATTCAGCCGCAGTCTGACGGGCATAGAAATCCACCCTGGCGCCCACATCGGCAGACGTTTTTTCATCGATCACGGAATGGGCGTGGTGATCGGCGAAACCACCGAGATCGGCGACGACGTTCTGATCTACCAGAATGTGACCTTGGGCGGAACCGGCAAGGAGCGGGGCAAGCGGCATCCCACGCTGGGCAATAACGTAGTGGTGGGCACCGGAGCCAAAATCCTGGGCGGCATCACCATAGGCAGCAACGTCAAGGTGGGCGCGGGGTCCGTGGTGATCCGATCCGTCCCCGATAATTCCACGGTAGTGGGAATTCCCGGACGCGTGGTCCGTGCGCGCATGGACATGGCCGATAACCTGGAGCACGGCCGGCTGCCCGATCCCGAGGGCCAGCTGATCGACGAGCTAACGCGCCGCATAGACCAGCTGGAAACGCAAGTAAACGTCCTTAGCGACGAGCTACGAGTCACCTCAGCAGAGCCGCGAGCGTAAGCGACCGGGACGGGGATTGAGCAGGGCGGACAACTAGAAGTGTAAACGGACACCGAGCGATCCGCCC
>JALYHQ010000035.1 GCA_030776455.1 Acidobacteriota bacterium
TAGCGGGCTCGCGCATCGCTCTTGATGTACACCGTCTTGTCGGTCTTGCTGGTAAGCAGATCCTTTACCTTTTGGGGAAGGGTATCGGGCGAGATCTGGACATTGCCGGGACTCATGAACACCTTGCCGTCACGAGTGATCGCGACCAGCACGGCATCCTCTTTATCGGCGGCCTGCATGGTGATGGGGTTCTTGGTCTTCACCATGTCGACGCTGGTGCCCTTGGTTAACATCGGCGTGATGACCATGAAGATGATCAGCAGAACCAGCATCACGTCCACCATGGGCGTGACGTTGATATCCGCGACTACGGGCGGGGCTGTTTTCTTTTCCATGTTGTCCTCGTTCCAAAGGGCCGGTTCCGGCGGCGCCGGGTCCGGCCCTTTCAATTCAACTCGCGGCCCTGCTTACTTGGTTACTCCGGTGCGCTGGGACCGCTTCAGGAAGTAGTCGATCAGCTCGGAACTGGAGTTCCCCATCTCGACGTCAAACGCCTCGATGCGATTGGTGAAGTAGTTGAACATCCAAACGGCGGGGATGGCAACGAACAGACCGACGGCGGTGGTAACCAGAGCTTCGGAAATACCGCCGGCGACGGCACCCAGACCCGTGGACTTCTCGGACACGATCCCCTTGAAGGCGTTGATGATGCCGACGACGGTGCCGAACAAGCCGACGAAGGGGGCGGTGGAACCGATGGTGGCGAGACTGCTGACGCCGCGCTTCAGTTCGGCGTGGACGATGGCTTCGGCGCGTTCGAGGGCGCGGCGCGACGCTTCGATTTCGTCACCCGATATTTCCGAGCTTACCTGGTGCGCCCGGAACTCCTGCAAACCGGCCACCACAACCTTGGCCAAGTGGCTCTTGTTATAACGGTCGGCGATCTTGATGGCTTCATCCAGCTTTCCCTCGCGCAGCGCCCCGGCTACTGCCGGCGCAAACTGACGCGACTGGGACCGCGCGCCGTTGAAGGCGATCAAACGGTCAATCATGACGCCGATGGACCAGGCCGACATCAGGAACAGCACGATAACCACGATTCGGGCCAGCCAGCCCATCTGTTCCCACATGTGGCGGGGGTCAAATCCAATGGCCGGCGCTTCTCCCTGAAGGAGCGCGAAGGCCCATACCTGCATCTGTAGCAACATTGTTCTCTCCTGCGAGTTGAATTGAAATTTCTACCGGGCTCTAAACTCTATTGACTCAAGGTAAAGTTCACGTCGATCTGGGTTACAACCTCAACCGGCTCGCCGTTCAGCAGCGTGGGCTTGTATTGCCATTGCGAAACGGCCTGACGGGCGGCTTCCACCAGCAGCGGGTGCCCGCTGACTAGTTGAAGATTCTGCACCGCGCCATCCTTGCCGATGATGGCGGTGAAGCGGACTGTGCCCGAGATGCGCGCCTGCTTGGCCAGCGGCGGATACTGGGGCGTAATCTTGCGGATCAAGTTGGCTGCCTGGACGTTTCCGCCGACGCGGATGCGCTCCAGCTTCGGTGGCGGCGCTTCCTTCTTCGGGGGCGGCGGGGGAGCGGCGGAAGGCACTGCTCCGATTACTCCACCCAGAACTCCTCCGGGAGTTCCACCGGGGACGCCGCCGGGAATTCCGCCCACCACGCCCGCGGAACTGGGCGGCGGCAGATCTTCTTCCTTAATATTCGCGATGTCTTTGGGGATCTGCTTGGGCGCCATCAGCTTGCCCGCGTCGAACTGCTTGGGGATCACTTTGACGACTTTGGGCGCCGCGGGCGGCGGAGGCGGCGGGGGTGGCGGCGGAGGAGGAGGGGCCACCAGGAAACTGGTCAACTGGGCGCGAGGCAGTGAATCGGTGTAAATCAGCGGGATCAAAACCATCACGCCGATCGCGATCATCTGCAAGAGAAAGGACAGCAGCACTGTCACCGGCTTCCGGGTCTTGGCTGTGCCTTCGACAAATGTTTGTTCAAACATCGTTCACCCTTCCGTTAGGCCGCTTGCTTGTGGACGGCCCCTATTTGACTTTTGCCCGCCGAGCGGTCTCTCGCGGCGCTCCGGCCGGCGCCAAAGCCGGCTTCTTCCTGCGATCCATAAGGTCTTGCCAGAATATCAGAATTGGACTGGCAACGAAAATAGACGAGTACGTGCCTACAATGATTCCAACCGTCAAGGCGAAGGAGAAGCCCTGAAGCACCTGCCCGCCGAAGAACAGCAAGGACAGGGCGGTGAGCAGCGTAAGCCCCGAGGTCAGGATGGTCCGGCTCAAAGTTTGATTCACGCTCTTGTTGATCACGGATTCAAGTTTTTCGCGGCGCAGGATCTTCAGATTCTCGCGTATGCGGTCAAACACCACAATGGTGTCATTCATCGAATAGCCCACGAGAGTCAGCAGCGCGGCCACCACTGTCAGCGAGATCTCCTTGTTGAAAAGCGAAAACAGCCCGATGGTGATGATGGTGTCATGGAAAACGGCGATGACCGCCGCCAATCCGTAGATCCACTCAAACCGGAACGCAATGTAGACGAGCATACCACCGAGCGCGTACAACACAGCGCGAATGGCTTTGGCCTGCAGCTCGGCGCCCACCTTGGGGCCGACTACTTCATGACCCCGGATGGCGAACGGCGCTGGGTATAGCTCCTGCGGCAGTACGCTCATCATCTGCGGCGTCACGCCGGGAACAGCTGAGAGGTCGGCGATGTTGCGTATCAAGCCGGAGCGCGGCGGTGTGTCGCGAAAGTTCAAAATATTCTTCGCCAGGTCCTGCACCTGCTGCTCGTTCATGGCAACGCCGGCGCGTTGCAGCGGATCGCGCAAACGGTCGGCTAGCGCGCCCGCGCTGGCCGCGTTGATGTCGAGCTTCCCGTTGTTCTGGCCGAAGGACGCTTTCAGCTCATCCACGATGGTCTGCTGCGCCGCTTCCAATTCCTTGTCGTCGTGCACATCGGTACCGATGATGTCGTCATTGGTCCCGGTGACCTCCTGGACCTCGATATTAGGCAAACGCTTGCCCAGCGCCTTGCGCACCTCATCCACCGGCGGACGCTGCGCGAAACGTACTATCACCAGCGCTCCTCCCCGAAAGTCGATCCCATAGCGGGGACCCCCTTTGAGGACCAGACTGACCAGTCCGGCCGCGGTAAGCGCCAGAGACAGGAAGATGAAGGGCCACTTCTTGCCCAGGAAGTCGAAGTTCGTGTTTTTAAATAATTCCATCGAGCGTCAGGGTCCGGCATCTGTCGTTGTTAGACACCGGGTGGGGGTATTCTGTTCCCCCGGTTAGACCTAGAAAATTTAGCACAACCAGCTAAATACTCAAAGCTGTCAACTGCTTCTTGCCTGACAGCTCAAAATCGAAGATGGTCTTGCTCACGAAAACCGCGGTGAAAACATTGGCGATAAGACCAATCACCAGGGTGACGGCGAACCCCTTGACGGGGCCGGTGCCGAAGATGAACAAGAACGCGCAGGACACCACAGTGGTGACGTGCGTATCAATAATGGTAAGGAACGCCTTGCTGAAGCCCGCATCGACGGCGGCGGCAACTGCTTTGCCGGCGCGGAGCTCCTCGCGTATCCTCTCGAAAATCAGTACGTTGGAATCAACCGCCATACCGATGGTCAGAATGATTCCGGCAATCCCGGGCAGGGTTAACGTGGCGCCGAAGTAGCTCAGAGCGGCAATAAGGATGACGGCATTCAAAATCAAAGCCAGGGTGGCGTTGATCCCGGATCGCTTATAATACAACAACATCGCCACCACGACGGCGATCAGGCCCACAATGCCGGCCCAGAAACCTTCCCGGATGGAGTCCGCGCCGAGGGACGGTCCCACGGTCCGCTCATACTGGTACCCGATTCCGGCGGGCAGCGATCCGGCTCTCAGGTTGAGCGCCAGGTCCGACGCCTCTTCAGTGGTTTGAGCGCCGGTGATACGGCCAGTGTCGCTAATGCGGCTTTCGATGGTGGGAGCGCTGATCACCTGGTTATCCACCACGATGGCGGCGCGGTTGCCGATGTTCGCCTCGGTGTATCGCTCAAAACGCTTGGCGGCTTCCTGGGTGAGCACGAAATTGGTTTCCCAGCGGCCCTGGGACTGATCCTGCGAGGCTGTCGCGGTACGAATGTCAGTACCGCGGACGATGGGGCTGCGCGAAACCAGATACCAGATTTGCGGTCCGCCGCCGCGCGGAACGGACGGCACCAGCCGGGTGTTCAACGGAAGCACGCCCCCGTGCTTGGTGCGGGCCTCTTCCTGCGATTGGAACGGCCCATCCTTCACTTCGGTCCATTCAAGCACGGCCTGGGTCTGGAGCAACTGTTTGATGTGGGCGGAATCGTCGACGCCCGGTAACTGCACCAGCAGCTCGGCCTCGGCGTCGCTGCGGCCGGTGGGCTGCACGGAACTCTCAGCGAGCCCCAGGCCATTGATCTTGCGCTCGATGGTGGCCATGGTCTGGGTCATGGTGTCGCGCTTGAGCTTCAGCGCTTCGGTCTGCTTGTAGTTGAACCGGTAGTCGGTGGCATTCACGGGAGTGAGCACCCATTCGGGGAACTGTTCGCTCACTATGGCGCGGAAAGCGCCCGCTTTAGTGGCGGGCACACCCTTGACGTCGATCTGGATCTTGTCAGCGTCCTCCAGGGTATTGGGATCGTTGCGATCCATGGAAGCAAACTCGATATTCTGCTTCTGCGCCTCCAGCTTCAGGCGGTCAATGGTGTTGTCCGCCACGGCCTTGAAGGCGTCCTGGAGATGGACCTGCATGACCAGCTGCGTGCCGCCGCTGAGATCCAGGCCAAGGTGGATGTTCTTCTTCCAGTTGGCGGCGAGCTCCGCTTTCGACTTTGGCAGTCCGATGATGCCGTAAATGCAAATCAGGATGATGGCGACGATGACAGCCGCCTTGACTCTTAGATTGCGATTCATTGAGTGCTTGGATCCCTTACGATTTCTTTTCTTCCGGCACCAGACCGGTTACCGCGCTGCGGGACATCTGGAGTTTCACGTTGTCGGGCTTTACCCGCAATATCAGCGTATCATCGCTGTTGATGCTGACGATGGTGCCCACTATGCCGCCGCCGGTAACCACCACATTGCCATTCTCGAGCTCGCGCAGCATTTTGGCGGTAGCCTTGCGCTGGCGCTGCGCCGGCATGAACACCAGCAGATAGAAAATCGCGATCATCAGGATCAGCGGAAGCGCCATTCCCAGAGGACTGCCGCCGGCCTGAAGCAGAAGCATCGACATTGTCATTTCGCCGCCATTGTTTCGTTGTCGCGTCTTTCCCGGAAACCGCTTGCCTCGAATCTTCTCGAATGAAAAGGGGAGTACAACAGGAGACTGGACTTAAACAGATTCTACCGCTTTGGAGCGTACCGCGTCCAGGTAAGACGAAAATCTCCCAAGCAGTATAGCCTGCCTCATTTGGCGCATGGTGTCAAGGTAGTGGTTTAGATTGTGTAAGGTGGCCAACGTTGAGAATACCATTTCCCCGGCCTGAAAAAGGTGGCGAAGATAAGCGCGCGAGAAGGTGCGGCAGGTATAGCAGGTGCAGGCGGGGTCCACGGGCGCCGGATCGTCACGATAGCGGGCCTGCTTGATGATCACGCGGCCCTGGGAGGTGAACAGGCAGCCATTGCGGGCATTGCGGGTGGGCATGACGCAATCCATCATGTCTATGCCGCGGGCGACGTATTCGGGAAGCTCTTCGGGAAGTCCGACGCCCATCACGTAGCGCGGGCGGTCTGGCGGAAGCACCGGCGCCGTGGCTTCCGTGATTTCCAGGCTGAGCGCCCGAGGCTCGCCCACCGACAGGCCGCCGATGGCATATCCGGGGGCGGGAAGATCGAGCAGTTCCTGGACACACTCGGCCCGCAGATCGGGGAACATGCCGCCCTGCACGATGGGGAACAGCGCGGCTTCGGATCCGCTCTCGCTGAAGCGCTGCCAGCCGCGGCGCGCCCAGTCCACGGTTCGGCGCATGGCGAGTTTTGACGCGGCATGGCTGGCGGGATAGGCGAGGCATTCGTCGAACGCCATGAGAATATCGCTGCCCAGTGCGAGTTGCACATCCACGGCGGATTCGGGGGTGAACATGTGGGCATCGCCATTGAGGTGGGAGCGGAACAGCACGCCTTCATCAGTGACTTTGCGAAGATCGCTGAGACTGAAGACCTGGAAGCCGCCCGAATCGGTGAGGATGGGGCGCGGCCAGCTCATGAAGCGGTGGAGTCCGCCAAGCTGGCGAATCAATTCATGGCCCGGGCGCAGGAACAAGTGATAGGTGTTGGCGAGGATGATTTGGGCGTCGAGCTCGACTTCGAGGTCGCGCTGCAGGACGCCTTTGACCGAAGCC
>JALYHQ010000036.1 GCA_030776455.1 Acidobacteriota bacterium
TCATCCGGCGGGCCGCTCCAAAGAAAGTATGACAATCGCGACGCCAGCTCAAAATCGCCGACTCGGTGCTGCTTGGCGGGATTGCCGGGCTCCGCGTCGCGCTCGATGCGAAACAGAAAATGCGGCGATACCAGCACAGCCTCCACCGCAACGCGCATCCCTTGCTCAAACGAATCCCCATTTTGCTGGGCCATCTCGACGAAGCGCGCGAGGCTTTCCACTTCAGCGGCACTCACTGGACGCCGCCAGGCCCGCCGCGCAAATTCCTGCAGGTCCACGCGCGCGCAGGCGGCCGTGTGCTCCCCGTTGGCGTGCCCGCACACGAAAATTCGCTTGTGACTGTCAGGCAAAGGGGGCGCGATGGGATGATACGGGCCCCGAATCTCAATCGAACTCACCGAGGGCGGCGGCTCCTTGATATCCACCTTGATGGCCGGGATGTCGCCCGCCGCCAGCTGCACATTGAGCTTGTGATCGCCGGCCGCGATATGCAGCTTGAAGTCCGCCAGACGGGGAATTCGCGGGTCCATGTCCAGCTCGAAAGTCTCTTGCAAGTTTCCGTCCAGGCTGAGCAGCGCCTTCGCCGGATCCCGGCGGCCCCCGATCATCGTTCGTATTTCGTAGTCGCCCTCCACCGCGAAGCGATTCGTCGCAGTGAAGGCTTTCACTCTCGCGCTGCCTTCGGGCTTGTATTTCACCAGCGACGGCTTGGGCAGCGGATCGGCGGCGATTGCAATCTTTGCGATCTTCTCCGACGCCATCAGGTATTTCTCCATCAGCACCGGCGAGAGCGACAGCACGTCTCCGATGTTGTCAAACCCGTATCCCGAATCGTCGGCCGGAAAATCGGCGGCGGGCTGGAAGTCGATCGCCAGCAGATCGTGAACTGTGTTGTTGTACTCGAATCGGTTCAGCCTTCTCGCCGTGACGCGCCCCGGATCCGGCTTGAGCTTGCGATCGGCCTGCTCAAACTCATGATCGATCCAGTCTGTCACCGCGGCGATCTGCCGCTGATCGGGCCTCGGTAATCCCTTGGGCGGCATCTCTCCGGTCTTCAGTTTGGCCTGAAGCCGCTCCCACAGCTCCCGCTTCGCCAGCACATCGGCGCTCGATCGAAACGCCTGCAGATTGAGATTCGCCGTATGCGTTTTTTCGCTGTGGCAGACGAAGCAATTGGCCTGAAGAAACGGCTCCACGTTCTTCTCGAACCCGCCGCCCATCAAAGGCAGCGCGGCCAGAAGAACAGGGATCGGACACCGCATGTACTCCATTATCGCGCGTTTGGGTCCCGGCTGCGGCTCGTGTAAACTGTAACCTGCTCTCATGAAATCAATCAATTCGAAACTCACCCTCACCCTCCTCTGCACCGCACTGGCCGGCCTCGGCGGGCCGGGCGCGCCCAACGCCGATACCCTTAAACAGGTCCTCAACAAGAAGCTCCAGTCTTTACGGCCGGACGGCACCACGGAGCGCAATGTCCTGTTTCAAGACGTCCGCGCCGGCGGCGGTACCGGCGGATTCTATTCGTTCCAGGTAACCGCTCTCATTCGCGATTACGGGCCGGGCTATCCGCGCAACCGTTACTACGGCGAAACCTGCGTGGGGCGCCTGGACAAAGTGGAATATACTCTCATGCGGAACAATTTCGGCGAATGGCAGGTGGAAGGCGCGATGACGCCCTCCCTGGCCACCAGGCAGTGCAAGCCCAACCCCGCCGACGGTGTTTCTAGCATCCCGCTGGCGACGTTATCCGGTTCCGCGGCTCCGGCCGGCGAGCCTGCCGCGGCCCCCGTTGCACCCGCCGCGAACCCGGGCGCCGGCAGTGGCGGAGGTGTTGCGGCAGGGTCCTACGAATGCTGGGCGAACGGCCAGGCGCGCATGCTGCTCAACTTCACGATCCGCACCCCGGGCCAGTACATCGGTTCGGATGGCAAACCCGGAGCCTACTCGCTAGGCGCCGGCGGCCGCATCACCTTCCACGGCGGCGCCCTCGATGGTGTCCTGCCGGCGGGATTTTACACCGTCTATTATTCGCCGCAAGGCCGGCCCACGGTCAGCTTCCGCAATTCTGGCGGATCGGAAGTCTCGTTCTGCCAGAAAGTGCGCTGAAACTCACTCAAACCGGGCGCATTTCCTGATCGGGTTTGCAACCGAGACTACGACCGGCCGAGGATCCGCAGCCGGCTCGCGTACCAACCCGCCACTATCAGTCCTATGCCCAAGGCCGTGGCCGCTGCAATCGTCGGCCCCGTTTCGGCAACACTCGCCCCCCGTAGAATCACGTTCCTTGCCAGCGCGATCGAATACGTGGCCGGCAGAAGATCGCTGCACCACGCGATCGGCGCTGCCAACATCTCGCGCCCGAAGATGATTCCCGACATCATCCCGGATAGCAGCGTCAAGACAAACGCGACTTGCAATGCCTGCCACACATTTCGCGTCAACGCCGAAATCAGCAGCCCCAGCCCGAGCGGCGCCAGCACCAGAATTGGCAGGATGGAGATCAACAGCACCGCACTACCTTGCACGGCAATTCCAAACAGGTATTGCATGGCCAGAACTAGTAACACGGATTCCACCAGGCCCACGCAACCAATCGCAAGCGCCTTGCCGAGAAGAATTGCGTTCACTCCTAGCGGCGTGATGAGCATTTGCTCAAGAGTGCCACGCTCCCGCTCTCCCGCAATCGATAGCGACATCAGCACCATCGTGATTGTCTGAACCAGAATCGCCAGCAACCCGGGAATTACAAACACGGCCGTACTCCCCTTCGGGTTGAAAAGAACACGCGGCTGCACGCGGACGCGGTTCGTCAGTTCCGCCGGAAGCTCAACCTCCTGAACCGCGGCCTCTTGGAGACTTACCCCCAACGCATCCAGCGCCGAGAGTACGTAACTCGAAATCATGACGTCCGCTCCGTCCACCCAAACCTTGATCGACCCCTTTCGCCGGTAGAGCAGCGCCGCGGTGTAGTCTTCCGGTATCTCGATGGCCACTTTAATCGCGCCGGCCCGCATCGCCGGCAGTATTTCCGATTCTGTTTTATACTCCGGCTTTAAAGAGAACAATCCCGCGCGTGAGAGGCGTTCCACAAGCTGCCGGCCCGCCGCGTGGGCGTCGTGATTGATCACCGCCGTGGGCACGCGCCGCACCTTGGTATCAAGCGCGTATCCGTAAAACACCAGTTGGAACACCGGCAGCACCAGCGTCATCGCTAGCGCGAGCGGATCATGCCGGAAATGCCGGAACTCCTTGCCGGCAACCACCAGCACCCGTCGCATCAAGGTTCCCCCGCCCAGGTGCGCATGTGCCCGTTCTCCAGATATCCAACCTCATCGCATCGCTCCGCCTCGTCCAGATGATGCGTCGCCAATAGAATCGCGCAACCCTCCTGACAACACTCGCCGAAAACCTGCCACAACTCCTGCCGCGCCGTCGGATCGAGCCCCGCCGTTGTCTCGTCAAGCAGCAGCACGGATGGCCTGTGGCACAAAGCGGCCGCCATGGCAACCCGTTGCTTCCAGCCTTGGGACAGACGACTCGTCCGCTCGCGCCGCAGCGACTCCAGATCTAACCGCGCCAGAACTTCGTCCACCCGCATCCGCAGCTCCCGGCCCATCAACCCGTAACATCGCGCGCAGAAACAAAGGTTCTCCTCTACGCGCAAATCCTCATACAAGGAGAACCGCTGCGCCACATAGCCAGTCGACCCGGCACGCCGAATCTCGCCACCGCTCGGCCGCAGCGCACCCGCGAGTATCCGCAGGAGCGTTGATTTCCCCGACCCGTTGCCCCCCAACAGCCCATGGATCTTGCCCGTGCGTAATTCGATGCTTACTCGATCGAGAACCTGCTTAGGCCCGTGCGAAAAACTCACCTCTCGAACGCTTACGCTGGGCAGCGTCACGGAATTAAAAACCGCGCCGGGGCTCCCGGTGCAATCGCTGTCGGTGAATGAAACCGTAAGCGCACCACCGTCTCGTCGCGCTCCTCGCTCTTCTCGCGAAACGCAGCGGGCAAAGGACGGCGCGTTATCGAAGCTACCGACGCGAGCAGGGGCTGCTCTCCCGCGAACGTGCCGCGCAGCCGCATTCCCCGATGCAAGCGCCCAGCGTTTCGCATCGTAAGGTCACACGCATACTCGGCCGCGCAACGCACCAGCGCGACCGCGGATCGCGGAAGCACCCGGTCGCCCTTCGACAGATCGAGCAGATCCAGCACACCATCGCATGTGGCTCGCGCCTCCGTCTGCGGAAGCAAGGCTTCGGCCTCCGCGCGATTCTTCCGAAGCTGCGCGGTCAAAGCCAACAGCTCACCCTGCGCCCCCATGTGCTGCAAAACACGATCTAGTTTCCGCCGTGCCGCCACCCGATTTTCCGTCGCTTCCGCCAGCCTCAACCGCGCCGAGGCGCGTTCTCCCGCTGGGGCCGCATCAAAAGCGTCCAACGCCGCAACGTACCCTTTCTCTGCTCCCACCACGTCCGGAGTCGTTTCGTATAAATACCGCTTCAGCCGGCCGGGAATTCGTTCCACGGTCTGTTGTCCCTGCATCGCCCCTTCAGCGGACCTCTCCGCCGCCGCCAGTTCTTTCAACCGCTCCCGCAAAGCTGAATCGTCGAAGCGGACCACAATGTCCCCCGCCCGAACCCGATCGCCCTGCTTTCCAAAAACCTCCGCCACGGTACCGCCCAGCCCCGAACCTACGATCTCCAGAACCGGCTCCACCAGACCTCCCACTATCGCCGGCGCACCCGCGTCACTCCGCGAGTGGACCGAGTGCAGCGCAGTTGCAAGCGCTCCACTCAAGCCAACCGCCGCCAGAACCCAAACTCGCCGGCTCGCCTTCATTGCCGTGGATTCGTCACGCTGATCACCGGTCCATTGCTCTGCGCGCTGCCCACCGTAATCACCAGCGGATATGTGCCGGGCTTGGTATCTCGTGGAATCTGGATGTTTGCCTGAGCCAGCGAAATCTGCCCCGGAGTCATCCCCAAAAACGCCACTTGCAATGTATTGCCGTTCAGGGTTGCTGAGTACGGCTGCGTCGGCACGGACAGCGGATTTGATCCCGCGAGCGCATTCGTGGGCACCGCGGGATTTACAGGACCCTGCCCGGTCAGATACACGATGATGTAGTCTCCCGCCGGGACAGGATTGTCCGCCGTGTTCACCGGTAACGTTCCATCCGGCGCCACGTTCTGCACCACCGCGCGGTTATTGCCGAACACGAAGATGCCCGGCCCGGTCGCCTGCACGGCAATCGGGTACGCCGCCGACGCCACGCCATTCAGTTCCACTACAAGCTGCGCATTCCCTGCACCGATCTCGTATGGCAGTTGCGCATTGATCTGCGTTCCCGAAGGCGACAGAGGCGTGATCGCATATAGCGGGATGGGCGCGCTATTGACGAGAACACGAGTTGAACCTAGTAGTGCCGGGAAGGGGGTCTTACTGGCTACCACCGCCGCAGGCACGGTTTGATCGATGAACACCGAGATCCACGACCCACCCGAGATCGGAGGCAGGAAACTGGCGCCGTTCACAACTGCCTTCACCACAGGCGCGGTCACCCCGGGGTTGATAGTCAAGGACGAAGTCGCCGGAGTCAAACCCGGCACCGTCGCTGTCACAGTGCCCGAACCCGCCGTACTGCCCAATGTCACTTGCGTCGATGCCTTGCCCTGCGCGTCCGTAGTTGCAGATGCCGGATTGACCGTGGCGCCGCTGGCCGTGAACGTAACTATGACGCCCGGAACAGGGTTCGCTTGCGCGTCGGTCACTTGCACTGTGAACGGGGTTGGCAGCGTAGTCTGGGTCGTGCCCGTCCCGACGAAGCTTCCGGTCACACTTACCTTCGCCGCTGGCCCCGGAAGCGTCCCGCCGAACGATACCTTCGCCAGGAATCCATCCCCGCGCGGAAACTGCGTGCCCGCTCCACCGAACGCGGTCTGCGACGCGCCCGAGGTCGTGAGATCCGGCGACACTGTGTTCCCGCCAACATAGGCATTTCCCGCCGAGTCCACCGCGATCGCAAGCCCCACATCGTCCTTGCTGCCCCCGTAGTAGCTCGAATAACTGAGCGCTCCCGTTGGCGACACCTTCGTCAGGAACGCGTCGCCCGTGTTCCGCACTCGCTCCGTTGGAAATCCTTGGTCGTTATTCGGCGCCATCCCTTGCCCGCCGAACCCGCCAAATGTCTTCTGCAGCGCGTCTCCCGTCACCGGAAAATTCGATGAAATTGTCCCTCCCGTCACGTAAGCATTTCCGGCCGAGTCCACCGCGATGCCTAACCCCGCATCGTCGCCCGACCCGCCCAGGTACGTCGAGTAGACCACTGCGGTCCCAGTCGCATTCAGCTTCGTCACAAACGCGTCCCCATACGAGCTCTCGCCGAAATCGCCTGCCGCGCCCCGTCCCGCGTATGTGCTCTGGGCCGCTCCGCTGGTCGTCGGAAACTTCGTCGAGTTGGTTGCACCCGTAACGTACACGGCGCCGCTGGCATCCACCGCCAGTGCGGCTGCCTGGTCGCTCGACTCGCCGCCCAGCAGCGTGCTGTACACCAGCGCCCCTTGTGGGCTGAACTTCGTCACAAACCCATGCACGATCGGGTTAAAGCCAAGCTTCCCGCCGCTGTTCTGGAATGTCGTCTGATACGCCCCCGTGCTGGTCGGGAAATTCGCTGAGCTTGTAAAACCTGTTACGTAGATATTGTTCTGCGAATCCACGCCGACACCGCGCGCCGCTTCCGTCCCATTGCCCCCGAGGTATGTGGAGAACACCAGTCCCGTCCCGCTCGGGTTCACCACCGTCACAAACGCATCGCCCGCGGCCACATCCGTACCCGCCAGATTTCCGCGGTACTGCGTTGACAAGGCGCCGGGCGTCGTCGGGAAATTGCTGGATTCCGTTCCCCCCACCACCGCCGCGTTTCCGTTCGAATCCACGGCCACGCCCAGTGCGAGATCGTTTAACGAGCCTCCGAGGTACGTTGAATAAACCAGACCATTCCCATTCGGATTCAACTTGGTCAAAAACCCATCGCCGGAGTTGTAGAAACCGTTGTTGGCGTCAGCCGTGAAGCCCTGATAGGTTTTCTGAACCACCCCTGCCGTCGTCGGAAAGTCAGCCGATTGTGTACCGCCCACCACGTAAGCATTGCCGCTCGCATCGATGGCTAATGCCGTTGCCAGGTCGTCTCCGCTCCCGCCCAGATATGTCGAATAGACGAAAGCAGTCCCCGCGGCATTCAGCTTCGCCACAAACGCATCACCGAACTGCATCTGCAGCAACTGGGAGTTGCTGCCGCCATATGCTCCCTTAAAACCGCCGCGCGTCGTGAAATTAGCCGACGCGGTCGTGCCCGCGATATATAGGTTGCCGCTTGCATCCACTTTGACACCCGTCACAGCGTCCCCGTTGCTCCCGCCAGCGTAAGTCGCATAGCTCAGTACCGGGTCGATCACCAACTCCTGGCGGTGGTCGTAGGGACCGAGTTCAAACCGTAAGTCCCCGGTCTGAGTCAGTGCATACTCGCACGCGACCTTGCGCCGTCCGGAGCCCTCCCCCTGATAGGCTACGGGTTTCGTCTGCCGCATCGTGCCCAGCACCACATCGCCGCGTGCGTCTATGATCGGCATTGCCCCATCAACCTTCAGTCGGATTACTGCCGGATTCGCTCCTGGCCGCACGCGGAAGTCATACTCTAGCCTTCCCTGCTTGCCGTGGTAGACAGCATCGATGCCCGCATAAACTTGGACGTACCGCACTGCGGCGAACGTCGCGATATTCGTCCGCCACTTTACCGGGTTAGATCCGAGAAAGTAATTCACCTTGCCCGGCAAGGGCTCCTCGGCCACGGCCCGCGCGGAACCGGAAGCGCGCTGGAGCCGCAAAGTAACAACCTGCTGCTTCGCCCCCTTCTCGCGGACGGAGATCACCACGCCCGTGGGTCGCAAGCCGATCGTATAGCCGGCGCCGCGCGCGAAGTACTGAGACGAGGCATCCCCCTGCCCCCGATTCGGCTCAAAGGATAGGGGGAGCTTATTGACGTCTAAATCAGGCCGCGGGCCCGCAACCAAAAAGGTTGAAGAAAAAAGGAGTGCAGTAACGAGTCTTGCTGGATTGTTATTTAACATGCGATCCGCCTATGATACCAAAGCTCCGGACGAGACCAGCGTAGTCGCTCTACACTTCGGGGCATGCCGAAATACAATCTGATGCGGAACAACTTCGGCGAATGGCAGGTCCGCCACTCAAGCCGGCGAGCCTGCGAATGCTGGGCCAACGGCAGGCGCGCATGCTGCTCAACTTCACTGTCCGCTAGGCGCCGGCGGCCGCATCACCTTCCACGGCGGCGCCCTCGACGGCCGCAACTCCGGCGGATCGGAAGTTTCCTTCTGTCAGAAAGTGCGCTGAAATTCACCAGCCGCTGGGCGCGATCCAGAAGCTTTCCTGCCAGATCCCGCCCGGCGCGATAGTCTGCAGGCCCGCATACTTGCCCGCGTGCGCCAGATTGAACACGTCGGTGATCGCGCTCATCGGCTCAAAACAGACCATGTTGCGCCCCGGCGGCGCGAAGATCACCGCGATGGGATACTTCGGACCGAAACGCACCGTGATCTTCTGGCTCTTCCCCTCGACAGTGAATTCCCCGCCCCGCTCGATGCCGCCGTAAACATCGTCGAATTGCCTGCCGGCCAGAGCTGCTGAATCGGGCAGTCCCGCAGGCGTCACTTCGCCCGTAGGTACGAACTTGTTCGACAGCGTGTAATGCTCGCGCACCGGGAGGTGCAGCTTCCACTCGTCGCGCGGCGCGTCCAGGATCTGATAGTAAGGATGGAAGCCCACCGATACCGGCATGCTCTCGTCCGACAGATTCTCAATGCGCGTGCGCACTTCCAGTACGCCATCCACCAGCCGGTACGTCATTTCCAGCGTGTGCGCGAACGGGAACTGCGCCATCCATCCGGGATGCCTCCAGAATTCGAGCCTGCTGGTCACCTCCGCCCCCGACGCGTCGGCATGCATCTCTTTCACCTGCCATGCGGCGAATACAACCAGACCATGAATCGGAAGCCCGTTGCCGTCGTGCCGGTAATTGCCGAGCTCCGGATTGAGCGCGTATTTCTTCCCGTTTACATAATAGGATTCGCCGCTCAAGCGATTCGCCCACGGCGCCAGAAACGGTATGCCCACCTGCACCGGCTTCTCCTTCAGCTGCGCGAGATGCTCGTAAGGCGACCACAGGACCGGCTTTCCGTTCACGCGCATGTCGTACGCGATATTCCCGATGGACGGAATAATAGAAACCTCGGTTCGATGCGCGCTGTCGGAAAGCCGCACGACGGGAATACCGTCCACGGTGATGGTCTGAGCGGAATAGTTTGCGAGTGTCATGGAAGGCAGAATTAGAGGCAGTGCCAGACTCAGGATTAGTCCGGCTCGCGCAGATCGAGATCGGTGTATTTCTGGCAGCACCAGCATACTCCCGGAGAATAGGTTCGAATGTAACACACGTCGCACCAATAGCTGATAATCAACCGCTTGCCGTCTTTGTGAACGAACATGGCGCGTGTGTGGATGGGATCCACTACGAAATGGTCCGCCGCGCGATAGTGGCCCACGGCTTCCAGATCGTCGCCGCGCAGCCGCTCGTCATTGAGGACGGCCGCGGTCCCCTCATCACCTTCCAGGCCGACCAGCTTGTGGTCCGCAGTATCCAGCACCGCGGATTGCCCCAGCTTCCCGCGCACCGACAACCCCGGCGCCGTAGCTCCGAAAGCCGCCCCCGAGCCCACCAGTGCCACAAAAAAGCGCCGTGTCACCCCTCCATTGTAGTGGGGCAGGTTAGCAACCTGCGGGACGCTTTCCAAGCGGCCCTCCCCAAGTTATTCGCCGTAAGCCGCGGCAACTACGCCATCATGGATGTGCCCACACTCCCATGCGCTGGAACGAATATCACGAGGCCACCAAACACACCCACGCATCCCTCCAGCGCAACGTCCATTTTCTCGACTGGTCCAACCTCCCCGATCCATTCCGTCACTACGAGGGCGCTCCTCTCCTGGATCTTCCAGCCGATCCGGCCGCGCCGCAGATCCCAGCCTTGGACGTTCTCTTCGGCAATCGCGGCCCTGCGCAAGAATCGGATGACTGGGTAACCTTTCTCTCGCGGCTGCTGTTCTACTCGGCGTCGATCAGCGCCACTAAAACCACTCCCAGCGGCGACCGGTACGCCTTGCGCGTCAATCCCTCGTCCGGCAACCTGCATCCCACCGAGTTTCATTTCGCATCCCCGGACGGACTCTATCACTACCGCCCGTCCTCGCATGCTTGCGACCGCCGCGCCACCGGCGACTATGGTCCCTTGCGATTCGTACTCACAACCATCGCGTGGCGCGAAGCGTGGAAATACCAGTCTCGCGCCTATCGCTACTGCCTGCACGACGCTGGACACGCGGTGGAATCGCTGGCGCTGGCGGCCCGTGCGATGGGATGCAGCGTGCGAACCCAAGCGGCATTTTCCGATGACGATCTCGCGCGCGAGTTCCAGCTCGCGGAAGACGAATGGCCCCTGCTGATCGTGCACGTCGATCATGGGCCTTCTATTGCGCCGGCTGGCCAGCGGGTGTGGTTCGGAGGCGTGCCCAATCCGCTATCGCCCGACGTTATCGAATATCCGGCATTGGAAGCCATACACGCCGCGACAAAGCAATCTGCGCCGCCCGAGCTCCCGCGAGCCGAGCCGCCCCCGCGCACGCTGGATGGTCCCCCTATTGGCGATGTCGTCCGCCGCCGTCGCTCCGCGCTCGATTTTCAAGGAGGCAGCCGCGATATAACCCGCGAGCAGTTGACTATCCTGCTGGAAGCCGGCGTGCGCCCGCCCGCCGCACACTTTGATTTCGCCAATTATGTCGCGTTGTACGCATATGTCCACCGCGTCCGCGATGTGGAACCCGGCCTCTACCACGTTTCCGTGGCCGGCGCTCTCGAACTTCTGCACGTCGGTGACCAGCGCGCCGTCGCCACCGAGCTGAGCCTCGATCAAGAACTCGCGGGCAACGCCTGCGTCGCGTTTTCGATGATCGGGGATCTAGACCGCGCCACCCGCCGCCACGGGGATCGCGGCTATCGCTATGTCCACTTCGAAGCCGGTGCCATCGGCCATCGCCTCTACCTTGCCGCCGAAGCGCTCGGCTTCCAATCGACTGGAATGGGAGCGTTCTATGACCATCTGGTCAATAAGTATCTGAAGCTTGCTCCCGAAGCCGGACAAGTGGTGTATCACTTCGCCTGCGGTTACGCGGTCGAAGATACCCGGCTATTCCAGATCGATTGACTCCACGCTGATCACGCTGCCTTCCAGCGTCCCGCTCACCTTGGCCTTCAGGTCCTTGTCCTTTTTGGACGCCTTCAGCGCGCCCAGCGTCTTGGCATTGCCGCGCTCGTCGAACTTGAGAAACTTTCCGTCCGCGAGTACCAGGCCGTACCCGCTCTTCGAGCAAGAAAGCGCGCAGTCCCGAGTGTGATTGGCCAAGTCATTGGTCTTGCACATCACATCCACCACCGTCCCCGTCCAGCTTTCGCCGAAGCACACCGCGGAGCACAGAACCAGTCCCAGCATCACCTTTTTCATCGGTCCCTCCGCCTCCCAGTGTAGTGCTTTTTGACACCACTGCTACACTGGAAACAGATCACTCTTGATTCCGGTCCGCTTGATGTTTATACTGGCTTTTTCGTTTGTAGCGTGGTTTTGAATGACGCCTCGAGAAGATTTCGACCCCTTGGCGCCCCAGCGGGAGGCAGCGATGTTCTACGGCCTGTTCCTGCGCGGCCATTCGGCGGACATGCTGCGACGCGACATCGACGTTCCTAAGCTGATACTTGAGAAGTGGCTTAGAAACGGCAGATACGAAAACAGTTTCCACGACTCCCTGAAGCGCGTCTATCATTACCGCAAACAAGTCCTCGCCATCTTCGACGAACTGGTCCACAACGAAAAATACCACCCCCGCCTCCAATAACATTGTGGGGCGGGCCCCCCGGCCCGCAGCCGGCCCGGTATATACCGGGCACATACTGGACAAAAGATACCGGGCACATCCTGAACACTTTTAGGGCATTATGTTTCAAACGTTATGCCCTGGAAAGAACAAGGTGTCATGGAAGAGCGGTTTCGATTTG
>JALYHQ010000037.1 GCA_030776455.1 Acidobacteriota bacterium
GTGGGGAGCACGACGACGCGTGCCGTGAGGCCGTGCCGGAGCGCGTTTATGCTGGAGCGGACTTTCCCCTTGGGGGCGGTGGGGCCGGTGGATTTTGCTGCGTTGAGGCGGTTGGCTGCGTACTGTAAGGGGGAAGGCATAGGGATAATCTCCGGTACAGTTATAGCAGGCGAGGGAGGGGGCGGGGGGTTAAAGTGTTGATTTGGCGGGGGAAATTGCTTGTGACCGGATAGGAGACCAATGCGCTGTTTGCCACTGTTGACGAGGTCTTCGCGCTCTGTCGGCGTGAGTTCTGAACGCGCTATCAGGCTGGGTGTGGCGGATTCGGCGAAGCACAGCGCCAAATCCGAGGGTAATCCCGAACGGAGCGCACAGGGCGAAGGATTCCAGAGTAACTTCCGTTTAGCCGACCAACCGGACACTATCCGAAGAGCTTCACTTCCATGAGTAGGGCGTTACGCGGTCTAGTGACGACACGGACCGGGCATCTCAGGCGAAGAAGATAGCGGTGGTGTACACTAGTACACAGGATGGCGGCCGAGTGGGACCCAGGCAAGGCGAGAGCGAATTTCCGCAAGCACGGCGTTCGCTTTGCCGACGCGGTGACAGCGCTGGAAGACGCACGGGCGATATCGGTGCGCGACGAACGGAAGGACGAGGAGCGCTGGGTTAGTATCGGCATGGATTCCTTGGCGCGTATTCTTGTGGTGGTTTACACGTGGCGCGATGAGCACATTCGGTTGATTTCAGCGCGGCCCGCAACTCGCAAAGAGGCGCGGCAATATGAGGAAGGCAATGAAAAAGGAATATGATTTCAGCAAGGGCAGGCGCAGACCAGTCCTAAAAGTGCCACCCGGGAAGACCCGAGTGACGATCCGGCTGGACGACGACATTCTGGACTGGTTTCGTCAGCAGATTGACGACGCGGGCGGCGGAAACTACCAAACCCTCATCAATGAGGCTCTACGCGGTTTTTTGCGACAGAAGCAGGAATCTCTAGAGACGACCCTCAGGCGCGTGATTCGAGACGAAATCCGCCGGGCGGGTTAGGGTGTCCGCGCGGCCAACCTCGGCGGTTTGGGCGTTAAACTGCCACTTGAAGTTCGGACAACAAGTGGGGTGAAGTACGCTCTCACAGATTCCGAATTATCTGATATTCTGGGCCGATAGCTGCCGCCTTTCGGATCATCGCCGCGCGACGTATGGCCAACTATTACGCCTTGACGAGCAACCCGTTGCCAAAGCCTCTACACGGCGCCGATGCGGACTACGCGATTCGAACTCTTTCGGACCGAAAAGGGGCCAAGTCCCGAGTAACAGCGTATCCGGACGCTAAGTCGCACTATTGCATCATCGTTTGGGGGTAGAGGAGACCGCTAGCGATGGCAACCACGGGCTCCCCGAAGAAACGGCGGCCGACGAGAGAAGACCGACTTGCGCCTGCCGGATCTCGACCAAGCGAAATCAGCGGTTCTGAACAACCTGAGCTTTCACGATGCTCCGCGTGGATCCGGCCACTCAATTAATCAGTTTCATTGAATGGTATTGCCGAGAATATCGTTCAGCAGAACCGTTGTCGTCTGCTATCGTATGCACCTGGAATCTCGGAAGCTGGCACTGCACGACCTAAGAAGGACGTGCGCGTGTCCTGCTTTTCTTAAAGCACTGGAAGCTCAACCATCCGAAGGCTAGTGTTGCCACCGGGAATGCGACTGCTCCTATATACATTCCGGTCTGCCGATGACTGGCCACTGAGGGTACGGTCAGGTTGATATACAAGAGCCGCCCTGTGTAGTAAGTGAAGAATGCGCACGGGGCGGCGAACAACAATCCCAAGAGTGTGAAGACGAGCCGGCGAGCAGAGGTGGTCACCTGGTTGTCCGGTGGATGGAGACGACGCCGTGATCGACCAAGATTTCGTCGGTGGGATTTACGTGGCCGTACGGCTGGCCGTTTACCGAGAGCTCGCCGGCGCGGATCACGACGATGGCATCGCGGCATGGGGCGTAGCGGTAGGACGGCTGACCGGAGGGGTCTTCGAGCTTTTCGGGTGGAGCGACGCTGGTGCGATAGCAGTCGGTTACTACCACGGTGTGGGTGCCGACTTTTGCTTCTACTCGGCCCATGAGCAGGTTGTTGGAGCGACTGCACGCGCACAAGAGAATCAGGGCGGCGGAGAAATATTTTGAAGTCGTATTGCGCGGGCTCATAGGGTATTCTAAGGGTCGGGCGCATTGGTGTCAAGTACTTTGTGTGGAAGAGTGTTAGGGACTATTGAAACGGACCCGGGATGAGTCGTGCGGGTTCAGAAGGAGTGGGGAACCCGAACAGGGCCGCTTGGAAAGCGTCCCGCAGGTTGCTAACCTGCCCCACACGGTTTTCTACTTTGTCAGTTCATCCACTTTATTTAGGTCATCGGGCAGGCCTAGCAATTCCCATCGTTGCAGCGATAGCGGCACATTGCCATTGCGCCACACGTAATCGTGAAACTCCTGGAGGGTAAATTTCGCGCCGTGCTGGAGACGCCTTTCAGCCAGCATGCGCTCGATCTGCAGCTTGCCAATTTCATATGCGATGCCCAAGCCAGGGGCGGTGGCAAAATCCGCAGCTTCAGCTTCGGCGGTTTTCCGGTCCATGGGAACGGTGCGCACCAGGTAATCCGCCGCCTGCGCGATGGTGAACTCGCCGATCGCAAGTTTTACGTCGACCTCCACGCGCAACGCCCGCAAGCGCGCAAAGTTATAGACGATCTCACGCGATCGCGGGCTGTCGTCATACAGTCCGGCCTGCAGCATCATCTCTTCGGCATAGAAGCCGATGCCTTCGTTAGCAACCGAATCGTAATACTGACGACGGATGGGGTCGGGATTTCGCCAGGCCAACGAAAGCTGGAAGAAATGTCCGGGCACGCCCTCATGCACGCCCGTGGTACGCGTATCTTGCGCATACGCTTTCGAGAAGTAAGGGAGATTGTTAGAAGGCGGCTGGATCCACCGCGTTCCGTTCTGGCGCAGGCGCGACGGTCCGGTAAAGTCATCGAGCTCTCCGAACGCATCGAAGGCTGCAATGTAATCCGGGGCGAGGCGCATGGTCCAGTGCGGCAAGTCGGGAGTAACGGTCAGGATCCGGTGCGCGACCAGATAGCTGCGAATATTTGCGTCATCGCGCACCATGCGAGCGGATTCTTCGTCCGCGGTCGCAGCCAGCTTCAATGCTGGCGCGCGGAGGTTGCGCTGGTGTTCATAGCTCTCGATAGCCAGTACGCGCTCGAAATCCTGACGCGCCATGGTCAGCAACTGCTCGGGCGTGAAAGGCAACAGGGCAACCTGATGCAGAAAGAATCCGTAGGCCTTCTCACCAAGTGCAAAATCCCGCGGCATGCCGGGCAGGTTCTGCTTGAGCCATTCCCGATAGTCAATGAGCGCCTTACTCGCCGCGGCAATCGCAGTGCGAAAACGCGCGCGGTGATCATCGCCGGTCAACAACGGAGACACGCCGCGCTCGACGCGGCCCAGGCGCGCATCGATATCGGAGAGCAACGCGATTGTTAATTGCGCAAACGGTGCAATCGGGTGCAGATTGAGCCGGGCTTGTTCGAGAATCGAGGGAATGTTTTCGGTTCGCGCCACAATTGCGCGCGAACGCTCCGCGCTGAATGGCGGGGGAGGCATGAGTTCCTCTTGTAACGCGACGACGGTCTGCTCGACGTAAAAGGCAGGGTCACGACGCCACCGCGGATTCACATCCAATTCCCACCGGACGCGCGCGATCGCGGATCCCATCAGACGGTAGTCAACCAGCCGCCCAACCGCCCAGCCGTCCGTGCGCTGGGCGGTCCAGCGATGCTCGAATGCGGTAAGATCGGCGCGTTGTTTGGCAATCGCCGCAGGGGACCAATCCCGTACCCCGGCCGCGTGTTCAAGGCGGGGAACGTCGTCGAACGTGAAGGGGCTGAACTCGGCGCGCCAGGTCCAGAAGTCGGAGGCCAACTGGTCTAGTGGATCTAGTTGAGGTTGAGCGAAGGAAAAAGTGGAGGATAGGAAAAGAACTAAGAGGAGGCGGGGCACGGGAGTCATAGGATAGCAGCTGTATTGCGGGGTCTGGACAGGGCCGATTGCTAATGGGCCCGCAGGTTACTAACCTGCCCCACAGGGCTGCTAGAATCGGATGCGCGGGAATTTTGGCCCGGCAGCGAGGTATCTTAGGATTTCACATGTCAACCACTCCGACCCCCAAGGCTGATCCGAAGCGGATCGATGAACTCTGTGTGAACACCATTCGCACGCTGTGCATGGATGGCGTGCAGCAGGCCAATTCCGGACATCCCGGCACGCCCATGGCGATGGCGCCGGTGATTTATTCGCTGTGGCAGGAGCAGCTCCGGTTTGATCCGGACGATCCGATCTGGCCGAATCGCGACCGGTTCGTGCTTTCCATCGGGCACGCGTCGATGCTGCTTTACTCGATGCTGCACCTGGCGAAGGTGAAGGCGGTGAATCCCGAGTATGAGTCGCTGGGAACACCCTCGGTGACACTGGACGACCTTAAGGGCTTCCGCCAGCTCGGCACCAGGTGTCCGGGGCATCCGGAATATCGCTGGACTTCAGGAATTGAAACCACCACGGGCCCACTGGGGCAGGGCGTGGCCACCAGCGTGGGGATGGCAATCTCCGGCCGCTGGATGCGCGAGTATTTTAACCGCCCCGGTTTCGACATGTTCGATTTCGACGTCTACGCGCTATGCGGCGACGGCTGCATGATGGAAGGGGTCAGCGGCGAGGCGGCGTCCATCGCGGGGCACCTGGGACTGTCAAACCTCTGCTGGATTTACGACAACAACAAGATCACCATTGAAGGCAACACCTCGCTGGCCTTCACCGAGGATGTGGCGACGCGCTTCATCGCATACGGCTGGAACGTCACGCGGGTGGGCGATGCGAATGACCTGGATATGCTGGCGCGAGCGTTCCGCACGTTCCACAACGCCAAGGACCGTCCGACGCTGATCATCGTGGACAGCCACATTGCCTGGGGCGCTCCGCATAAACAGGACACCAGCGGCGCGCATGGCGAACCGCTGGGTGAAGAAGAGATCCGCCTGACCAAGCGCAATTACGGCTGGCCCGAGGACGCGAAATTCCTGGTGCCGGACGGCGTTTACGATCATTTCCAGGAGCATCTGGGGAAGCGCGGACATGCCGCCCGCGAAGCCTGGATGACGAAATACGACGAATACAAGAAGGCCCACCCGGCGCTGGCGGATCATCTGACGAAGATGCAGCGGCGCGAATTGCCCGAGGGCTGGGACAAAGACATTCCCGTATTTCCCGCCGATGCGAAGGGGGCGGGAGGCCGCGATTCGTCGGCCAAGGTGCTGAACGCGGTGGCCAAGAACGTCCCGTGGCTGGTGGGGGGCTCGGCCGATCTGGCGCCCTCCACCAAGACCCGGCTCACGTTTGACGGCGCGGGTGATTTCCAAAGCACCAACTATGCGGGGCGCAATTTGCATTTTGGAATTCGCGAGCATGCGATGGGGTCAATCCTGAACGGCATGTCGCTGACCAAGATTCGGCCTTATGGCAGCGGCTTTCTGATCTTCAGCGATTATGGACGGCAGCCCATCCGGCTGAGCGCGCTGATGGAAATTCCGACCATCTACATTTACACGCACGATTCCATCGGTGTGGGCGAGGATGGACCCACGCACCAGCCGGTGGAGCAGCTGATTTCATTGCGTGCGATTCCCGGGCTGATCGTTCTGCGTCCCGGCGATGCGAATGAGGTGGCGGAGGCATGGCGCTACATTATGAAACTGCAGCATGAGCCGGTGTGCCTGATCCTCTCACGGCAGAACATGCCCACGCTGGATCGAACCAAGTACGCTTCGGCATCCGGTTTGACTCGCGGCGCTTACATCCTGGCCGAAGCCGAGGGTGGCGCTCCCGAAGTGATCCTGATCGGAACCGGAAGCGAAGTGGGGCTGTGCCTGGACGGCTACGAGCGGCTGAAGGCCGAGGGCATCCGCGCCCGCGTGGTGAGTATGCCAAGCTGGGAGCTGTTTGACCACCAGGACCAGGCCTATCGCGACAGCGTGCTGCCGCCATCGATTAAGGCCCGGGTATCGGTGGAGCAAGCCTCGACATTCGGATGGGACCGCTATGCGGGGGGCCACGTGGGCATGAAGACTTTCGGCGCGTCGGCGCCTCTGAAAGAGCTACAAAAGAAGTTCGGGTTCACGCCGGAGGCAGTCGCCGTGGCCGCAAAGGAAGAGATCAGGAAGGCGAAGTAACCATGCGAACCGTAGTTGGAAGCGATCACGCCGGTGTCGACCTAAAGAAGATTGTCGCCGCGTACCTGAAAGATCTGGGAGACGAAGTGCTGGACGTGGGCACCTACAATAGCGATCCTGTGGATTATCCGGATTTCGCGAAGGCGGTGGGTGAGGCGGTGCTGGATGGCCGCGCGGATCGCGGCGTGCTGATCTGCGGCAGCGGAGTGGGCGCCAGCGTAGCCGCCAACAAGCTGCACGGCATTCGCGCCGGGCTGTGTCACGATACGTATTCCGCGCATCAAGGCGTGGAACACGACGATATGAACGTTCTGGTGCTTGGCGCGCGCGTGATTGGCGTGGCGCTGGCCCAGGAGCTGGTGGGCGCGTATGCGCGCGCTAAATTCACCAATGAGGAGCGCCACGTGCGCCGCCTGAACAAAGTCCGCGCTCTCGAAGCCGCGACCGCTTAAACCCGATTTTCAAGAACTACAGGAGAAATACCATGAGTGCCCCTACCATCACCCCCCCGTCTCCGGCCTCGGCCGCGAATCCGCTGAAGGAGCTTGGCAAGTACGGCCAGTCCGTATGGCTGGACTTTATCCGCCGCAGTCTGATTAGCAGCGGCGAATTGAAACAAATGCTGGATGCAGACGGTCTGGGCGGCGTCACATCCAACCCAGCCATCTTTGAGAAGGCCATCACCGGCAGCACGGACTATGCCGATGCGCTGCAGGAGCTGCAGAAGGAAAAAGGCCTGGATGCGATGGCGATCTACGAGCGCATGGCCATTAAGGATATCCAGGACGCGGCGGACGTGCTGCGGCCGGTGTATGAGCGCACGAAGAAGCGCGATGGGTATGTCAGCTTCGAAGTGTCGCCGTTCCTGGCTACGGACACGGCGGGCACGCTGAAGGACGCTCACCGTCTATGGAAGGCGGTGGACCGGCCCAACTTGATGATCAAGGTGCCGGCTACCGCCGAAGGCATTCCGGTGATCGAGCAGCTCATCGGCGAGGGCATCAACGTCAACGTCACACTGCTGTTCGCGCTGGAGATGTATGAGAAGGTGGCATTCGCCTACATCGCCGGACTGAAGAAGTACGTGGCATCGGGCGGCGATCCGAGCCACGTAGCCAGCGTGGCCAGCTTCTTCATCAGCCGCATTGACAGCATGGTGGATGGCATCGTGAAGGCCAAATTGAAGGACACCACCGATTCGAAGCAGACCGCGCTGCTGCGGAGCTTGCCGGGCAAGGTGGCGATCGCCAATGCAAAGATCACCTATCAGCGGTACAAGCAGATTTTCTCGGGTCCGGAGTGGGAGCCTCTGGCCAAGAAGAACGCGCAGACGCAGCGGGTGCTGTGGGCCAGCACCAGCACCAAGGATCCCAGCTACTCGGATGTTCTGTACGTGGAAGAGCTGATCGGCCCCGACACGGTCAACACCATTCCTCCATCCACCTTCGATGCGTTTCGCGATCATGGCAAGCCCAAGGCTAGCCTGGAAGCCGACCTGGACGGCGCCCATGACGTGATGGACACACTGGAGAAGGCCGGCATTTCGATGAAAAAGGTCACCGACGATCTGGTGACGCAGGCGGTGAAGCTGTTCGCCGAGCCGTTCGACAAATTGCTGAACTCGGTGGACGCGAAGTGCAAGTTTGTATCCACCGAAGAACTCGACCCGCAGACATTCACTCTGCCGGCCGGCATTAAGACCCAGTACGAAGCCGCCATTGAAGACTGGAAAATGACGGGCAAAGTCCGCCGCTTGTGGGCGCACGATGCATCGCTGTGGACGGGCTCGGACGAAGGCAGTTGGCTCGGCTGGCTGGGCATCACGGAGGACCAGATTGCGCATCAGCAGCATCTGACGGATCTGGCGGCCGACATCAAGAAAGCGGGCTTCAAGCACGCGCTGCTGCTGGGCATGGGCGGATCCAGCCTGTGTCCGGAAGTGCTGAAGATGACTTTCGGCAAGGCGGACGGCTTTCCCGACTTGTTCGTGCTGGACTCCACGGATCCGGCGCAGGTGAAGGCGTTCCAGGACAAGGTGGATATCAAGAACACCATCTTCATTGTGTCCAGCAAATCCGGATCGACGCTGGAGCCGAACATCTTCAAGCAGTATTTCTTCGAACAAGTGAAGCAGGCGCTGGGGGAAAAGGAAGCGGGGAATCGCTTTATCGCCGTAACCGACCCAGGCTCGAAGTTCGAGCAAGTAGCGCAGGGCGATCATTTCCGGCACATCTTCCACGGGCTGGCTTCGATTGGGGGGCGTTACTCCGCGCTGTCGGATTTCGGCATGGTTCCCGCCGCGGTGATGGGCATGAATGCGATCCATTATCTGGATCGCGCGGATGTGATGGCCATCGCCTGCTCTTCCTGCTTGCCGGTGGACAAGAATCCGGGTGTGCTGCTGGGGCTGGTTTTAGGCACCGCGGCTCGCAACGGGCGGGATAAGATAACGCTGATCACGTCGCCGCCCATCGCGGATTTCGGCGCATGGCTGGAGCAGTTGATGGCGGAATCCACGGGGAAGGAAGGCAAGGGCTTGATCCCGGTGGATCGCGAAGCGCTGGGCGCTCCGGAAGTTTATGGGAACGATCGAGTGTTCGCGTACATTCGCACCGACACGGGCTTCGATGCGGCTCAGGACAAGGCCGTGGAAGCGCTGGGCGCGGCCGGACATCCGGTGATCCGCATCACGCTGGGAGATCTATACAACCTGGGGCAGGAGATGTTCCGGTGGGAAATCGCCACGGCGGTGGCGGGGTCCGTCATCGGGATCAACGCATTCAATCAACCCGACGTGGAGGCCAGCAAGATCGCCACGCGAGCGCTGACGACGGAGTATGAGAAGAACGGATCGCTGCCGGCGGAGAAGCCTATTTTCGAGGAAGGCGGCATCCAGCTTTTCACCGACGCGAAGAATGCCGAGGCGCTGAAGCCCGCCGGCAAGTCGCTGGTTGGTTATCTGAGCGCGCATCTGAATCGCGCGGGCGCGGGCGATTACTTCGCGCTGCTGGCTTATGTTCAGATGAACGAGGCGCACGAGCAGGCGCTGCAATCCATGCGGACGGCGGTGCGGGATCGTAAACATCTGGCGACTTGTCTGGGATTTGGTCCGCGCTTCCTGCATTCGACGGGGCAGGCGTATAAGGGTGGTCCGAACTCGGGCGTGTTCCTGCAGGTGACTTGCGACGATAAGGCCGATTTGCAGGTGCCCGGACAGAAGTATACTTTCGGGGTGGTGAAGGCGGCGCAGGCGCGGGGGGATTTCCAGGTGCTGGCGGACCGGAACCGGCGGGCGTTGCGGGTTCATTTGAAGGATGTTGAAGCGGGATTGAAGACGCTGGGCGATGCGATCACCAAGGCGCTGGCGTAACGAGAGGACACCGCTCTTGAGAAACGCAATTGGTACAGCTTGTGGGGCAGGCGGTTCGCCTGCCAGAGGCCGATTGCTAATCGGCCGCGGGAGCTATCCTGCCCCACACGAAATCGTATGGACACGCAGCACCGGGCGGCGTAAGAAAAATGAAGATTGAATTTCAACCACTAAAGGGAGAACCTCCATGCAATTGGGAATGATTGGACTAGGACGAATGGGCGGGAACATGATTCTTCGCCTGATGCGGGGAGGGCACCAGGGTGTGGTGTTCGATTTGAGCCCGGACAACGTGAAGAAGCTGACGGCCGACGGGGCGACGGGCGCAACCTCGATGGAGGATTTTGTCCAGAAGCTGCAGAAGCCGCGGGCGGCCTGGGTGATGGTGCCGTCGGGCGCGGCCACCGAGAACACGGTGTTGAAGCTGGCCAGCCTGATGGAGAAGGGCGACACGATCATCGACGGGGGCAACTCCTATTTCAAGGACGATGTGCGGCGCGCGAAGCTGCTCAAGGACAAGGGCATTCACTACGTGGACGTGGGCACCAGCGGCGGCGTGTGGGGCATTGACCGCGGTTACTGCATGATGATCGGCGGGCCGGATGAAGCGGTGAACCGGCTGGATCCGATCTTCAAGACGCTGGCGCCCGGCATCGGCGACATCCCGAAGACACCGGGACGCGAAGGACGCAAGGGCACGGCGGAAACGGGCTATCTGCATTGCGGGGCAAACGGCGCGGGGCACTTCGTGAAGATGGTCCACAACGGCATTGAATACGGCTTGATGCAGGCGTACGCCGAGGGCTTCGACATCATGAAGCACGCCAACTCGCAAGAGGTGGACGCGGACCATCGGTACAGTTTCGACATGACCGAGATCTCCGAGCTGTGGCGCCGGGGGAGCGTGGTGGGAAGCTGGCTGCTGGACCTGACGGCCATGGCGCTGACCGAGGATCCCGAGCTGAGCAAGTTCACGGGCAACGTGCAGGACTCCGGCGAAGGACGCTGGACCATTATGGCCGCCATTGAAGAAGCGGTGCCCTGCGATGTGCTTTCCGCGTCGCTGTACGCGCGCTTCCGCTCGCGCCAGGATCATACCTTCGCGGAGAAGATGCTCTCGGGCATGCGCAACAAATTCGGCGGCCATGTGGAGCGCGCCTCAGGCGGCTAGCGCTTAAATCAGATTCCCAGAAAGGCTCATGATGGAGACCGTAGATCAGACACAGAACGCCGCCGAACTGGCGGAAGAAGCCGGACGTCCGGGCGACGCTTGCGTGATGGTGATTTTCGGCGCGTCGGGCGATTTGACCAAGCGCAAGCTCATTCCGGCGCTCTACAACCTGGCGAAAGATAATCTGCTGGCGAAAGAGTTCGCGCTGATCGGATTCGCGCGCAATGAGCTGACCAGCGAACAGTTTCGCGACCAGATCAGTGCGGAGATCACCCAGTTCGCCACCACGAAGGTGGATCCAGAACTGTGGAACTGGTTCTCGCGCCGCATTTACTACATCGCCGGGGACTTCGACGATCCCAAGAAATATCAGGAGCTGGCGGTCCTGCTGACGCAAGTGGACAAGGAGCACGGGACCGGCGGCAATTACTTTTATTATCTGGCGACGTCGCCGACGTTTTTCTCCACCATCATCCAGCAGCTGGGCGCGGCCAACCTGACCAAGGAAGAAAGCAGCTGGCGGCGGGTGATCATTGAGAAGCCGTTCGGGCGCGATTACGAATCGGCCATGAAGCTGAACAAGGAGATCCGCGAGGTTCTGGACGAACACCAGATCTACCGGATCGACCATTACCTGGGCAAGGAAACAGTTCAGAACATTTTGGTGTTCCGATTCTCAAACGGGATCTTCGAGCCTATCTGGAACCGCCGCTACATAGATCACGTGCAGATCACGGTGTCGGAGACCGTGGGCGTGGAACAGCGCGGGATGTACTACGACACGGCGGGCACGCTGCGGGACATGGTGCCCAACCACATCTTTCAGCTCATCTGCCTTACCGCGATGGAGCCGCCGGTCTCATTCGACCCCAATGTAGTCCGCGACGAACAGGCGAAAATCCTGAAAGCGATCCAGCCCATGTCGCCGGAAGACGTGCTGACCCGCACGGTGCGCGGCCAGTACGGGGCGAGCGCGGACGGCGCTCACAGCATGCCGGGCTACCGGACCGAGCCCATGGTAGCGCCCGATTCCAAAACTGAAACGTTTGTCGCGATGAAGCTGTTCATCGACAACTGGCGCTGGGCGGATGTGCCGTTCTATTTGCGCACCGGTAAGCGGCTTCCCAAGCGCGTGACCGAGATCACGATTCAGTTCAAGCGCGCGCCGCTGCTGCTGTTCCGCATGACGAATGTCGAGAAGCTGGAGCCCAATCGCCTGACGCTGCACCTGCAGCCGGATGAAGGCATCTCGCTCAGCTTCGGCGCGAAGATTCCGGGTCCGCTGGTGCGCCTGGGCGATGTCCATATGGATTTCAACTACAAGGACTACTTCAACGCCACGCCGCAAACCGGCTACGAACGGCTGCTGTATGACTGCATGCTGGGCGATGCCACGCTGTTCCAGCGGTCGGATATGGTGGAAACGGCCTGGCGCATCGTCAATCCCATCCAGGACGTGTGGGACGCACTGCCGCCGCGCAAATTCCCCAACTACCCCGCCGGAAGCTGGGGACCGAAGGAATCCGAGGAACTGTTGACGCGCGATCACCGGCACTGGAGCCGCGCATTATGATTCTGGCCGGCGACATCGGTGGCACCAATACCCGAGTCGCATTCTTCGAGGGCGCGCCGGGCGCCCTGAAGCAGGTCGCGATTGAAGTGTACCCGAGCCGCGAACATAGCGGACCGGAAGAGATCGCGGGTATTTTCCTGGCGACCAGAAATCAGCCGATTGAGGCGGCCGCGTTCGGGATCGCCGGACCGGTGCGCGATGGCCGCAGCCAGACGCCGAATCTGCCATGGGTGGTGGAATCCACGCACCTGGCAGCCGCGTTGAAGCTGCCCGCGGTTACCCTGCTCAACGATCTGGAAGCCAACGCGCATGGCATCGCTGAACTGAAAGACGCGGATTTTGTCACGCTGAACATCGGCGCAACGGGAGCGCATGGGAATCGGGCGCTGATTTCGGCCGGCACCGGGCTGGGTGAGGCCGGATTGCTCTCGCATCCGGATGGGAGCTATGAACCGTTTCCATCGGAGGGCGGCCACTGCGACTTCGCGCCGCGCAATGAATTTGAAGCGGACCTGCTGCACTTTCTTACCGCTCGCTTCCAGCACGTCAGCTACGAGCGCGTGCTCTCGGGACCGGGGCTGTTCAACATTTATCAGTTCCTGCGCGATACGGGACGCAACGAGGAACCGTCGTGGCTGGCGGAACGCATCGCCACGCACGATCCATCGGCGACGGTATCGCAGGTTGGCCTGGAAGGCAAAGCCGAGATCTGTGTGCGGGCGCTGGACGTTTTCGTGGCCATTTATGGCGCGGAAGCGGGCAATCTCGCATTGAAGATGATGTCGCTGGGCGGCATTTTCATTGGCGGCGGCATCGCGCCCAAGATTCTTCCAAAGCTGCGCGATCCGGCATTTCTGGATGCGTTCACGGCCAAGGGCCGCGTTTCCGCGCTGCTGCAGGGCATGCCCGTCAGGGTGATCACCAATGACAAGACGGCGCTGCTGGGCGCCGCGAGGGTGGCCTCGCTGGCTGCCGTGCGAGCTCGCGGGAGCGGAGCCTGAGCACACGGAGCTGATTGGATGGAACTGAAGCTCTGGGGCGTTCGTGGTTCCATCCCCGCGCCAGAACCCTCCAACATGGGGTACGGCGGCAATACATCGTGTATTGAGATTCGTCCGGCGGACGGCCGGCTGGTGATCTTCGACGCGGGCACGGGTATTCGCCGGCTGGGAGCGGAAATCAAGCGCGCCCAGGCGGACGGGCGGCTCGGGCCCGAGCTCGAGATCGATATGTTCTTCACCCATTTTCACTACGACCATATCCAGGGCCTGCCGTTCTTCGCGCCGCTGTTCGACCCCAGATGCAGCATCCGGTTTTACTCCAGCCGCTACTCGAGTCCGCTGCGCGAATCAATCACGGGCCAGATGGTGACGCCCTATTTTCCGGTGACGCTGGATGTGGCCGCGTCGCGCCGCGAGTTCATCGTGCTGGAGAAAGATCCGGTGCAGGTGGGCGCGCTCACCGTGCATCCGTTCCAGCTCAACCACCCGCAGGGCGCAACCGGATACCGCATTGAGAGCGAGGGCAAGGCGATCGTATACGCTACCGATCGCGAGCAGAACGGCGGACCGCTGGACGCCGTGGTGCGCGAATACTCGCAGGACGCCGATATTCTGATTCACGATTCGCAATATACGCTGGAGGAATTCGCGCGGTTTCAGGGCTACGGCCACAGCACGTGGCTGGAATCGGCGCGGGTAGCGTGGGACAGCCGGGTGAAGCAGCTGCTGCTGTTCCATCACGATCCGACGCATGACGACGCCACGGTGACTGGGCTGGTGGAGCGAGCGCGGGAAGAGTTCGAGAATACGATTGGGGCGCGGGAAGGGTGGACAGGGGCGGTGTGAGGGGCGGGTCAGGATCGCTTGGCTGCGCGCTTGCGGGCGAAGCTTCGCGCGGCTAGTTCCAGGCCGGTGCGGTCTATCTTCGTGAGTGCCTCGCATTCGGCCGGCGACAAACCGGCGCGAGCAGTTTCTTCAAGGGGAGCGGCGAGGAAACGGGCGCGAGCTTCGGGATCGACGTATATTTTCGCGAGGAAGCGCTCCAACGCAGGGGAGCTCATGCACGGCCACTCGCGAGCGCCGCACGGGCGCGGTCTAGCTGGGCGAGCAGGTGACGCATGGGCGGGTATGATCCGTCGCGCTCCAGGATCACCGTGAGAGGATTGGGACACGCGGCGGCCAAGGCCGCGAGCAGATCGTAGACCGGGTCGGGAGGATCGTGGAGATGATCGTCCAGGATGCGCTCGCCGAGCCACTTGCCGCCGGAGATGTGGACGGTTTCAATCCGTTCGACGGGCAAGCGGGCCAGGAATGCGTGCGGACCCAAGCCGAAGTTGAGGCTGTTGGCGTAGAGATTGTGCAGGTCGAGTAAGAGGCCGGCGCCGGAGGCAGCCAGGGTCTGGCAGAGCCAGGCCGGCTCATCCAGATCGCTGGCGGGCGCGTCGATCAGGGTCGCGATGTTTTCCATTTGCGGAGCGCGCCCCACTATTTTTTTGGCCGCCTCCAGATTCGCAGCGGTGCCGTCGATGGTGGCCGAGGTTCGCGGAGGAGCGGCGAGATGGCCGATATCGATGTCTCCAGCGCGCACGAACGCCAGATGTTCCGACCAGGATTCGGGCTGAACGCGATCCGTCAAGCGGGCCATCTTTTCGAGGCGCTTCGGGTTCACGGGAACCGTGGAGGCCAAGCCGAGTGAAATGCCGTGGAAGATCACGGGGACCTGAGCGGTGAGCATTTTCAGCGCTTGTAAACGACGCCGGGACGCATTGAAATAATCATCGGCGATCACCTCGAGGACCTCGATGCGGTCAAGATTCGAGAGAATTCCGGCAGCCAGCTCGGGACGCCATCCGAGGCCCACGCGATCGTTCATGCACTAACCCCCACCGCATCCTCCGCATCCCCCGCCGCCGCAGCCTCCGCCGCCGCAGGACGAACCGGACGATCCGCACGACGATCCACAGGACGATCCGCACGAGCCGGAGGCGGATGCGGCTGCCCTGGGGTACAGCGTCCGCGCATAAGGGAAGGCGGATGCCGGGATTGCGCCGATGCCAAACACGGCGGCCAGCAGCGCCAGCTCATTGGGACTGGACGACGGGCGCAGGCTGGAGGCGCGGTTCTTGAGATCGCCGAACAGTGTCCGCAGGCTGTGCAGCAGCTCATTGCCCTTCGCAGTCAGGCGAGGGCGGGAGAGGCGCCAGGCCGCCCAGCTGAACGCGACGGTGAGAATGATCAGAAACTCGATGTTGGTGCGGCCCTGGGACAGCGCCACCAAAATTTTGACGATGGATACGCCGACGAGAAAGACCAGAGCGAGGCCCAGGCGGCGGCGACGCGCCGCTTTGATATTGTCGTCGGGCAGCAGTCCCAGCCGCGCCAGTTCCGCTTCATACCGCGCCACGGTGGAGTCGAAACGCGTTTCGGAGAAGATGGAAGAGGCGGCCCTGGGCGAAATGAAATGCTTGAGTACCTCGCGCTCCAGATCCAGACGGACGTGGCGGACCGCATGGTGCGAGGAGGCGGACAACTGCGAATCGGAGACCTTCAACAATCCGCGATCGATGAGCGAAACCGTTGTAAGGCGCAGCATTTCATTCTTGCCGCCGCGCAGGCAGGCGATCAGGCAAGGATCGGACAGCCTGATTTTTCCAACCGGTTCGCTTTCCGCGTCGTGCCGCAGAATGAACAGAGCCATGAGGACTATTGCGCCGAAAACGAGATAAAAGAGCAGAAACTGGGGGCCGGGAAAGTTGAAGGGCTGCATGGGTCAACGCAAGGCTTCGGCACGGGCGCGCAGCCGGCCGCTGAGAACGATGAGCCGCAGCAGGGTGGCATCCGCGTCGTCTGCTGAAAGCGAAGCGCGCTCGCGCGTTTCGGAGAGATGAGTGAGGACGGTTTCCCAGCCCGGCTCGCCGAGTGAAAGCGCGAAGCGGGACAAGGCTTCCTTGGGAGGGAGCGCGGGCTGGCCTTCGAGCTCCATCAAAGTGGCGGCGCAGGAACGCAGAGGTCCGGCGGAATCGGCGATCAGAGCGGAAAGACGGTCCGGCGCCGAACCGCGCTTGACGTAGGCCTCGCGCAGGCGCAGCGCGAGATTGAGGAGCACCTGGCGAAGGCGTATGATCACGGCGGGCCGCGGGATAGCGGCGTTGGAGAACGGATCGGGGCCGTGCAGCACGCGATGGCGGCGGATTACGTCGGAGAATTTTTGCGCGAACAGCTCGCAGGCCGGGCTTAGTTCGGATTCCAGCAGGAACATAGCTGTGAGACGGACGGCGGCTTCGCCGGCGGCGTACGGACCGCGAATGGCGGCGGCTTTGGCGGGATCAAACGCGGAGAAAACCAGGATAAGGTTGACATCGGAAGCGGGGCGCAGGCGTCCTTCGGCGGCGCTGCCATAGAGGACTATGGAGCGCAGGTCATCGCCGAAGAGATCGAGTGCGGCTTGAATAAAGCCGGTGATGGCGGCGGCTGTCGATGCCGGGAGGTCGGACAATTCCGGCGCAAGCCCGAGAGCCATAGGGTCCATGGTACAGCATGGAACGCAAGAGGTGGCGCGATGGTTAGAATTCGAGTTTTACGGATAGCTGGATCTGACGGGCGGTTTCATTGAGCGGGGAAACGGAGGGGAAGCCGGATTGCTTTCCTTGCCGGCCGAAGGTTGCGATTCCGAAAGTGCCGAAGGCGGCGTTGCCGAAGACTGCGTTTGGATTATTCAGGTTGGCGTGGTTGAGGACGTTGAAGAAATCCGCACGGAGATTCAAGCGTCCGCCTTCGCCCAAACGGCGCAGGCCGAAGCGGCGTGCCACCGAGAGATCCACGTTGTAAAATCCGGGGCCGATGAAAGCATTGCGTCCTGAGTTGCCCAGCGAGCCGGGTGCGGGCAAGGCGAAGCCGGCGGGATCGAGCAACTGCACGCCGCCGGGCACGGGGATGGGATTCGCGAGCACGGTGCGAGCCGGATCCACAATGTCGGCGCGGTTGTTGGCGATGGCGCCGGAACTGGGCGCTCCTACCGTGTACGGGAAGCCCGAACGGAAGGCCGCGAGCTCGGCCACCGTCCAGTTCGCGAAGAGAGCGCGGGCAAGCGGGGAGCGCGGGAACGGGGACGGCAAATCCCAATAGGAGAACACCACCAGATTGTGACGCTGGTCGAAGTCCGAATTGCCGCGGTCAGCGCGGGGATCGAACTGGCGCGAGAACGAAGAGCGGCCGCCGGAGGAGGCGGTAGATTGGATGGAAGTGAAATTCAAATTGAAGAAATCGCCGATCAGCGCATCGCTTTGGTTGTCAATGGAGTGGCTCCAGGTATAGGAAACCTGCAACTGGCCGCGAGAAGCGCGATAACGACCCACCACCGCCAGCGCGTTGTAATCCGAGGACCCCAGGCCGGAACGGTACGCGATGTCCGGAAGGTTTGGATTCAAGCGGCCGGCATCGCCGGAGAATCTGGGCGCAATCGAGAACGCCCGGTTCACCACGTCCGTGACAATCAGACGGCGTCCCAGTGATCCGAGTCCATTCACTTCGAGCGACAAGCTGTCAGTGATGCGCTGCTGCGCGCCAAGGAAGTAACTGTGGGCGTATCCGTTCTTCAAGTTCGGATCCACCACCGTGACGTCGGGGAAGTTGGAGATCACGCCGCCGGGGTTCAGAGTGGCCAGCACGGAGCCGATGGGGGCCAGAAAATCCGTGGAGCCGGTGGGCGTGGCAGGCAGGGGAATAATGGGCGGAAGCACCAGCGTGTTGCTGCGGAGGTTTTCCCACAAATTATCAAACGGCCGGTCATAGAAAATACCGTAAGCGCCGCGCAGCAGCGTTCGGGCGTTGCCCAATAGATCATAGGATGCGCCCACGCGCACGGCGAAGTCCTTCTTGTCGGTGCCGAACAACTGCTGGTCGCCGGTGCCGGTTTTCAAGCCGGGCGAGCTGGCGATTTGCGCCGCCAGATTCGATCCTGGGCCGAGTTGCAGCAGGGCGTCCTTGGTCTTGCCGATGTTGCTGGGACCGCCGAAGAGCTCGTAGCGCAGACCGTAGTTCACGGTAAGTCGCGAGCTGACCCGCCAGGTGTCCTGCGCGAAGAAAAAGCCCTGCCAGTAGCGATATTGGCGGTTGAAGTCAGGCTCGCGCAAGGGACCGGCGAGCGAGGTCCGGTCTATCGCCGCCGTCACATAATCCGGTTGGTTAAGGGCGAACTTGATCAGCGACGGGAGCTGCAGAGGATCGAACGCGAAGAGATATGCGCCGTCGCGGCCGATGGTCAGCGCTCCGCTCGAGCCGCGCCGCAGCAGGCCGCCGCCGAACGCCATCTGGTGGCTCCCATGGCTCCAGAGGACATTATCAAGCAGCTCAAAGCTTCCATTGCGGTTGCTATAGGAGTACGCCGCTGGACTTCCAGGAAGAGTGAGTTGTCTTCCGTTGTTGTCGCTGACCTGCAGAAAGGGAACCTCGGGATGCGCGCGGTTCCAATAGAGGTAGTCATTGCTGTAGCTGACGCGCGCTTCATTGATCAGATTCGGGCGGATGCTTCGGGTGTGGCTGAAGGCCAGCGCCCACAGGTTGTGATGCAGCGGGGTGACAAAGTCGGGATATGGGGTCCAGATGAAATCGGGCTGGCCTTGCCGCGATACGATCAGGCGTCCAAAGATGCGGTCCTTGCCGCCGGGGGGCGCATAGTCGAAGCGTTCGATGGCCAGCGTGCGGTCAACCGCCACCGGAGGCGCCAGCTTCAGAGTGCCGGTGAAATCGTTGGGGTTCGAGAACGGGGCCGGGTACTTCTTGAGCAGCCGGTCCGAAGCGCCGCCGGGCACCAGAAAGTCCTGAAGGGGCTGGCCCGGGAAGATAAATGAAAAAGTACCCTGCACCCCGCGGCTGCGGAACTGGTCGAGGGAACTCAAGAAGAACAGGCGGTCCCGCAGGATGGAGCCGCCCACCACGAATCCCGTTTGCGCTTCCTTCTGGGGCGGCCGCGCGATTCCTTTCAAATTATTCTGGAAATCGTTGGCGTCCAGGACGTCATTCTTGAAATAGAAATAGCCGTCGCCGTGAAACGAACTCGATCCCGAACGCGTGATGGCGTTCGCGAGAAATCCCGACGTCCGGCCATACTCGGCGGAGAAGTTGTTAGTGGAGACGCGATACTCTTGAATCACTTCGGGCGGCAACTGGGCCAGCGGTCCGGTGATGACGTAGTTGTTGTTCTCCACGCCGTCCAGCAAATAATTCGAGGCCGAGGGCCGCTGGCCGTTCGCCGAAAGGCCGAGGCCGCGCCCGGTGGCGGCGTCTGACGTGACGCCCGCCTGCGTCACCAGCATGGTGTAGACATCGCGTCCGCCCAGCGGCAGGGTGGCGATTTCGGCCGAATTGATCACGTCCGACACCGAGGTTTCAAGCGGCGCGCGCCGTCCTTTTTGCGCCTCGAAAGACCCCGACTTGCTGCTGTCTACGTCCGGCCCGTAAAACGTGACCACCGTCTTGGCGCCGGGAAGAAACACGCTGTTGTATTGGCCGGCTTCCCAGACATCGGACAGCGGCCGCATGCGAAATTCGATCTCGAGGCGGCTGGCGACGGCCAGTTCCACATCCTGAAGTTCCTGCGCCTGATAGGACGCCGTCTCGGCCCGGACGCGATACAGGCCCGGGGAGAGCAGCGGCAGCACGTAGTAACCGTTCGCATCGCTCTGTGACGAACCGGAGGCGAGGCCGTCGCCGTTCCAGCATGATACGGTGGCTCCGCCGAGAGGCCGTCCGGTACGAGAAGTCACCAGGCGGCCCGAAATAATTCCCTGCGTGGTCTGGGCGAGGGCGCAGACGGTGAGCAGTCCCGAGAGCAGTGCGAGCAGGCTAACGCGGCAAGTCATTGAACAATTCGCGAGTCCAGCGCGGCGAGAAGTAGCGTAGTAAGATAGGCTACCATGAAGCGGAAGTGGAAGCACTGGGTCATCTACGCATCCATTGCTCTTACGAGTGCAATCGGCGCCTGGATGCTCTCGGGAGTGGGCTTCTTTGAGCAGCTGAACCTCAAGACTTCCGACACGCAATTCATTCTGCGCGGGTTAATCGACAAGAAATTCCCCTCCCTGGCGCGCCAGCCGAACACCGATATCATGCTGGTGGTTATCGATTCCAAGACGCTGGAGGCGTTCCCGGAGCCGATGATTTTCTGGAATCCGCATTTCGCCGATGCGATTCAAGCGGCGGCGTCAGGGGGGGCCAAGGTAATCGCGATTGACCACGCGTTCGCCATCCCGGTGAGTGAGTACAAACCGGATCATGATCGCATCCTGAGCGAAGCGGTTATGAATCCCGGCGTCGCGGTGGTTCTCAATTACGTGCCGGAGGCCGCCACGCAGCACCAGGAGAACGCGGTACCGGCCAACATGCTGGCAGCTTCGCTCGGTTTCGCGGCGCTGCCGAATCTCACGGCCGATCAGGATGACTTCATCCGCAACCAGGAACTGCTGGCGGCTTCCGACAGCACCGTAACGCATATGTTCGCGCTTCGAACCGCCGAGAAATTCCTGAGCCAGGACGCGGTGATGAAAGATAATCGTCTGAGCCTCGCCGGCCACACGATTCCCATCTCGCCGGAGCGCGCAATCACCATCCATTACACTGGCGGGCCAGACACGTTTCCGCGCGTTTCGCTCTCCGATTTCATCGGCGCCTTCAAGGCCGGCCGGAAAGATCAGTTGGAAGGCTGGGTGAAAGGCAGAGCGGTACTGGTGGGCGACGACGACATAGCCGACCGCCATGCGACGCCGTTCTACACGTTTTCCCCGGGGGCGAACAAGTGGCTCACGGCGGGAGTGGAGATTCATGCCAACACGCTGCGGACGCTGCTGGATCGCGATTATCTGCTCCCCGCGCCGAACTGGGCGCGGCTGCTGGCTCTGCTGCTGGTGACGGGAGCCGGCGTGATGATCGCCGGCGTCGGGGCGGCGCGGCACGCGGGACTTTGGATCGCGCTGGAGATTGCGCTGGTTCTGGCGGGCACCCAAGCCGTGTTCCGAGCTGGCTGGATTCTATATGCCGCCGAATTGCTGGTGGGCCTGGCGCTGTGCGTTCTGGGGTCAGTGGTATACCGGTTCTTTACCGCCGAGAAGCGCGGCAACTTGTTCCGGCAGGCGGTCTCGGTATTTGTCGGCAAAAAGGTGGCGAGTACGCTAGACGAAAGCGAAGCCATCGCGCACACCGGAACGCGTCAAACTTTGACCATTCTTTTCACCGACATCCGGGGATTCACAGCCTTCTGCGAATCCAAGGACCCGGCCGAGATCGTAGAACTGTTGAATCACTATCTGGCCACCATGGTGTCAATCATCGTCAAATACCAAGGTCATGTGAACAAGTTCATCGGCGATGGAATTCTGGCCATCTTCTCGGATGAAGAGTGCGTGGTGGCGGGCGACCACGCGCTGCGGGCGGTACGGTGCGCCACAGAAATTGTCAGCACCGCGAATAACTTCAAGACAGGCGCTGGAATTCACACCGGGCCTGCGGTAGTCGGCAACATCGGCTCACCGGATAAAATGGAATATACGGTTCTCGGCGATACTGTGAACCTGGCCTCCCGCCTGGAAAGTCTGAACAAGGAGCACCACACGAGACTGCTGATGAGCGGCGATACGCAGGCGATGCTAGGCGATGCGGTGGGCGTAGTGTGTTTGGGGTCCGTGCCGGTCCGCGGCAAGAGCGAGCCGATCCCGCTCTACACGGTGGCCGCGCTGGCTGACGTAGCGGAACGTCCTGTGGTCACTTCTGTGTTGTCATGAAATCGCATTCCCGAAATTTACTGATATCGATTGGGGCGGCGGCCTTGATGGCGCCGGCAGTGTGGGCTGACAAGGAAGATCCGGTGGGCTTGATCCTTTCGCCGGGCGGCAGCAAGGTGCTGCGCGCGGACACGCTGACGCCGCTGGGCGCGCGGGTTGGCGACCTGCTGTTCGCGGGGGACGGGATCCGGACGGCGGATGCGCCGGCTTCGTACTTGTTCTGTCCAGCCAAGGCATCGGAAACGCTGGGGCCGGCATCGGAAGCGCGGTTTGACGCGAAACAGACCAAAGTAAAGACCGGGAAGCTGCTGGGCCAGAAACCGGTTCTGTCGTGCGCGCTGCCGCAGGCGATTCGGGTGGCCAACGCCAGCCAGCAACATTACGGGGTTTCCATGACGCGCGGGGTGGCCAGCGACTTTCCGCCGGTGCCGCGTGCTCAGCTTCCGGCTGAGGTGATCGCGGAGCTAAAGACCAGCGATGACGCTCTGGCCGCCGATCCCAACGATCCGGCCGGCCATGTGGGCGCCGCCGCGGTCTACGAGAAATACAAGCTGCCCGCCAATGCTCTGTCCGAATACCAGAAGCTGCGCGCGCTTTGGCCGGAGGCCGAATGGCTGAAGGTGAAGATGTTCGAGCTGGAGAATGCGCTGGCGGAAGCGTCCGCGGCGAGTTCGGCGGCGAGCGCCGCGGCGGGACGGACCTACGCACTGCTGGTGGGGATCTCGAAGTATAAACACCCTGAAATCTCGTTGCAGTTCGCCAACGCGGACGCCGATCTGATGGGCAAGCTGCTGCGCACCGGGCGAGGAGGCGGCCTGGGCGCTGACGATATCCTGCTGCTTACCGATGAAAAGGCCACGACGGCCGCTGTCCGCAGCGGATTCCAGGATTTCCTGAAGCGGCGCGCCGGCAAGAACGATACCATCGTGATCCTGCTCGCAGGCCACGGCACAGTCGATGCCAATAACGCATACATTCTCACCTACGACAGCGATCCCCAGGATCTGAAGAGTACAGCTCTGGCCATGGCCGATTTGCAGCAGCTCTTCCAGGAGCAGCTTGCGCGCGTGGGCCGCGTGGTCATCTTCGTCGACGTGTGTAAAGCCGCCACCATCGGAACCATCCATAGCCAGAGCGTCAATGAACAAGTACAAACGCTGGACAAGGCTCCGGGAGATATGTTCCTGCTGATGGCCAGCCAGCCCGGGCAATTGTCCGTCGAGGGACCGGAATACGGCGGTGGTCATGGTGTGTTCAGCTACTACATCGTCAAAGGCCTGCTGGGCGCGGCCGATGAAGACAAAAACGGCGTGGTGGATGCGGATGAGCTGAAGACCTACGTTACCGCGGAAGTTCGCAAGGCCACGTCGCGAAAACAGATTCCCCGCGAGGGCGGCAAGTATCCGCCGGAGCTGAAGCTGTCCGATACCACTAAGGCCGGCATGGAGATGGCGCATTATCGGATGATGTTCGATTCGCGCAACGGCGGTCCGCTGTACCTTGCCTCGGCGAGTCCCGATCCGGAGCCACTCAGTCCTCAGGCGGAAGCAGACGTGAGCCAGTTCGAAGCCGCACTGGCTGCGCATCGCCTGCGCCCGGATCAGCCCAACAGCGCTTTCGCGGCGCTGACGAAATTGAAGAACCAGCTTTCGCCGGATCAGTACGCGCTCAAGGAGAATCAACTGCGCGTGGCCCTGGAGGACGAAGCGCAGAAGGTGCTGCTTCGCTATCTGGAAGGCGACAAGAATCCCCAGACGGAGCAGGACTTCGCCTCGGGCGCGCGCTATATGACCGCCGCGCGCGAGTTGACGCGCGAATCATTGTTCCTTGAAGGCCGCCAGGATTTTTACCAGGGCCGGGCGCTGTTGTTCGAGAAGAAATTTCCCGAGGCCGCCGGACTGCTGGAAAGCTCGGTGCGCATCGATCCCGCGGCGGCTTACGCCTACAACGCGCTGGGCATCGCGTATCTGGAGCAGGCCGATTTCGCGAAAGCGATCCCCGCATTCCGCGACGCCGCCCGCCGGGCCAAACACTGGTCTTATCCGCTGCACAACCTGGCGCTGGCGTACGTCGAAACCGGCGACAACAAATCGGCTATTCGCGCGTATCAAGACGCTATGCGGCTGACGCCGAATTATGCTTATCTGCCGTACAATCTGGGTCTGGTGTATCAGCGGATCAATCGGCGCAAGGAGGCGGAGGCTTCGTATCGCCAGGCTATCGAGCTGGAACCCGAGCTGGCGCCGCCCTACAATGCGCTGGGAACGCTGAAGGCATCGGAAGGCAAACGCGCGGAGGCCGAGCGGCTGTATCGTCAGGCTCTGGAAAAGAAGCCTGGATTCGTGGAAGCGCGGTACAACCTGGGCCTGCTGCTAGCATCCGAAAAGTCGCGGCAGACAGAAGCGATTTCGCTCTGGCGCGAAAATGAAAACCAGGCGCCGGACTCGCTGCCTTCGCGGCTGAGCCTGGCGGAGGCGCTGGCGGCGAGCGGGGACGCCAAGGGCGCGGCGGAAGAATATCGCGCGGTGCTGAAGCTGAAGCCGGGCTACATCGCCGCCAGGGTGGCGCTGGGCCGGCTGCTGGCTGCCTCCGGCGATCCCGAAGGCGCGCTGGTTGAGCTTCGCGAAGCTGTTCGTCTGGACGCCGGGAATTCGGCGACGTTCGAGCAGATCGGGGATATCGAAGCGGGCCGCGGGCATGCGGCTGAAGCCGCGGCGGCATATCAGTCGGCGCTGGAGCAGGCCCCCGACCGGGCGGCGAAGAAGCGGATCGAGAAGAAGATGGGCGCGAAGCCGGCCCGCTGAACGCTATTTTCAGGCTGTCAAAACAACAACCATGTCCGCAGTTATTGCGGCATTCTCTTCTCATAAGACTCATAGTGTCATGCTCGCCGTCATTAGAACGTCGCCAATTTGCTCGCTCTACGAGCTGCGGTTGATGTTAAGGTGCGGCATTGAAACGGACAATGCTATATTCGAACGTTACATGACTATACGCCCGTCTGATCTTGATGAACTCGCGAGCAGAGTGCGAGAGGCGATACGAATTGAACTTAAGATCTCGTCTCAAGGGCTGCCTTTTCGGGTTTGGGATATCTCTGGCAGAGGTTATCTCTATTTGGTTCTAGAGTCCGAAGGAAAGCAGTCGATCCTTGATGAATCAATGGAAGAGGGCAAGATATCGTGGCTAGGGAACACGCCCGGTTCCGCAGAAATAGTCTCTGTCCTGCCGTTAGTATCAACTGTAACCGTTGCATTGACGAATGGCCGACCCCCAGTGCCAGGGACTCTCGTTTATGTCCATCCACCGCGTTATATTGAAGCGTTACTGAAGATATGGGAGCAATCAGAGCTTGCACGAAAGCTGGCGACTTGGCATTACCAGTTGGTAGAGAACCGAATTACCTGGTCCAACCATCTGCCTCATAGCCAGTTCGGTACTCTTCGATGTCGTCAGCGGGAGTCATTCGATCTAGTTCGTTGGAAGACTAGCTTCCTGTGGGGTCCTCCCGGCACGGGCAAGACCTACACGCTTGGCCGCATGCTCGCTTCTCATCTCGTTCACTATCCCTCCGAAAGAGTATTACTGCTGGCCTCCACAAACGTGGCAGTAGATTTGGCAATTCTGGCCGTTGATGATGCCTTGAAGGAAGTTGATTCTCATTCAGCGCCAGTTTGCCTTCGATTCGGTTCCAGATTCGATCCAAACAAGTTTATCAATCGCAAACATCTTACTCCTCTCCGCGACAAGCGGTTAGTTGAAGAACTCTGGCAACACTACCACATTGTCCCGGAACCAGCGGATGCTGACCAATACGATGCATGGAAACATGAGCGCGACCGACTGGCGCGGGCAATACGGGACCAAAACCGACAATTCTTATCTCGGGCCTCACTTGTGGCGATGACTACCACTCTTGCCGCCCACGACTTTTCCAACCTGGGTGGTTTCGATCTCGTGGTGTTCGATGAGGCTAGTCAAATCGGCAAGGCGCAAGCGATGACCTTCGCTCACCTTGGGAAACGGTCGCTTTATGCGGGTGATCCAAAGCAACTTGCTCCAATCGCACAGGCCGACAACTCGGACGTCATCGATTGGCTAGGAAGTTCTCCATTTGAGTGGATGCGCTTATCCTCGATGGGAACTGCGACATGTATGCTTGATGAGCAATCGCGGATGGCGGCACCAATCGGGGCCGCAGTCAGTTCTCTCTTTTACGACTCAAAACTCAGGGTGGCTGACTCCGCCGAAAGCGATCCGCAATGGCGGGAAAGCCGAAAAGCTCAAACGACGGAACTTTTAGGAGCTGATAATATCGTACTTTTAGAAACCCATCTCGCTCCAGAGGTAGCGCGAAGGTTCCGGGGCTATGAATGCGCCGGATCCGTTCAGCTTATCGGGGCACTCGTCGCTGATCACGTGCTCAACTGGCCTGTCGAAAACGTTAAAGACAACGTACTAATTTTGACCCCATACAGGGCGCAACGACGCAAAATCGAGGAGGAGTTGAGATCGATCGAAGTTCCTCTGACCCTCGTTTCGACGGTGCACCGGGCCCAAGGTTCGGAGCGAAAAATTGTGATATTCGATCCAGTGTGTCCCACGGCCGAATTTGTTAAAGGTGAAGAAGGAAGACGGTTACTTAATGTGGCTTTCAGTCGAGCGCAGTGCAGGCTTATTGTCTTACTTCAACAAGGCTGGGAGATGAATCCGGAACTGCATCAATTGTCAAAATTCAGTCCGCCGGTTCACCTTGACGAGGCGGAGGTGTCAAAGTTAAGTCTCGCGAAACTTGGTCTCAATAGACCTGCCCATCGTGTCTCCAATAAGTTACCAGCAACGCCGATAACTTCCCTCGTGACAAGTCGAACTCCACTGAATGATTTCAGCGAGGAGCTCAGGAACAGGTTAGCGCCGGGCCTAGCACGGGGAGAAATTCGGCGGCTAGCCATTGAGTTAAAGGACAAGGCGAAGTATCGCAAACTAGCCTATCATGAGATCGACGCCGTGATTGACGAGGTGTCAGGCTCGAATCCCTAGAAATCCTTCCCATACTTGCAGCCACAGGGACAGTCCACGCACGTCATTATCCGCCATCACAAGCCCTTCGTGCCCTGCTCCCCAAGGGACCCGGCGGCGTGAGATCCTGGCGGAGACGGCCATGAGCTACGGACGCTTCTTCGACGAGCTGGAACCAGGACAGTCATTTCGCCACTGGCCGGGCCGCACCATCACCGAATTCGACGACACGCTCTTCAGCCTGATGAGTATGAACCAGCATCCCCTGCACATCGACGAACATTATGCCGCTGGAACGCAGCACGGTCGGCGGTTGGTGGTGGGTCCATTGGTGATCGCCATCGCGGTGGGACTCTCGCAGGCCGATATCGGAGGCCGCGCGCTCGCCGTGCTCGAATACCGCGATGTGGAGCATCTCGAGCCCGTGTTTCACGGCGACACGTTGTACGCGGAATCGACGGTGCTGGAGAAAGCCAGGACCGAACCAGGGCGCGGAACGGTGACGGTGGAAACGCGGGCGGCGAACCAGCGCGGCGAAGTGGTCCTGAAGATGAAGCGCATCATCGTGACGCCGGAGAGGAACTCACAATGAGCACCGCCCCCGGCGAGCGCGAGCTGATGGTGAATACCGTGCGCCGGTTCGTCGATAACGAGGTAATCCCGGTGGCGTCGCGCCTGGAGCACGCGGGCGAATATCCGCACGCGCTGGTGGAGCAGATGAAGGCGCTGGGGCTGTTCGGGCTGAACGTTCCTGAGGAGTACGGCGGCGCGGGCGTGGATTACACCACCTACGCCCGCATCAATGAAGAGATTTCGCGCGGCTGGATGGGACTGGCGGGCGTGCTGGGGACGCACTCGGTGCTATGCGACGTCGTGTCGAGGTTCGGAACTGAAAATCAGAAGGGACGATTCCTGCCTGGTCTGGCGCGCGGCGAGCGGCGCGGAGGCATCTGTCTGTCGGAGCCGAACGCGGGCACGGACCTGCAGGCCATCACCACCACGGCCCTGCGGCGCGGCGATGAGTATCGCGTGTCGGGATCGAAGATGTGGGTGACCAACGGCCGCTACGGCGATACGTTCCTGCTGCTGGCGCGGACGGATACCAGCGCCGATCCGGTATGGGCGGGCATGAGCGCCTTCGTAATCGAGAAGGGCGCGCCGGGATTTACCGTCAGCCGCGACATCGACAAGCTCGGATACAAGACCGTGGAGACGTGCGAGCTGCACTTCGACGATTTTCCCGTTCCGGCCGCCAGCCTGATCGGCGGAGTGGAGGGCCAGGGCTTCAAACACGCCATGACCGGACTGGAGAGCGAGCGCATCAGCGTGGCGGCCCGCGGGCTGGGTCTGGCGCGCGCTGCGTTCGAGGCGGCCATCGAATATTCGCAGCAGCGCGTGACTTTCGGGAAGCCCATTTGCGAGCACCAGTCGATTCAAATCAAACTGGCCGATATGGCCACTAAGATCGAAGCGTCGCGGCTGCTGATTTATTCGGCCGCCGAGAAGAAAGACCGCGGCGAGCGCTGCGACCTGGAAGCCGGCATGGCCAAGCTGTTCGCCACCGACACCGCCGCCGAGGTGTCCTATGAAGCCATGCGCGTGCTGGGCGGGAACGGATACTCGAAGGATTTTCCGGTGGAGCGCTACTATCGCGATGCCCCGCTGCTGGTGATCGGCGGGGGCACAAATGAGCTGCAGCGGTTGATCATCGCGCGCAATTTGTTGCGCAAATATAGCAAGGCGAGGACCTGACGGCGGTGGCGTTCGGACGCTTTTACGAGGAATTTCACGCCGGCGACGTGTACCAGCATTGGCCCGGCCGGACCATCGCCGAATACGATAATGTCTGGTTCTCGCTGTTGTCGATGAACCAGCATCCGCTGCACATCGACGCGAATTATGCGGGCGGACGCTGTCCGGTGGTGGAGACGATGGTGTTCAGCCTGGCGGTGGGAATGAGCGTGGCCGAGACCAGCGGGAAGACCATTGCGAACCTGGGCTATGAGCACGTGACGTTTGAGCATCCGCTGTATCCGGGCGATTCGCTATACGCCGAGACGGAGGTGCTGGAGGTTCGCGAATCCAAGAGCCGGCCGGACCGGGGGCTGGTGTATGTGGAGACGCGCGCGTTCAATCAGGATCGGGTGCGAGTTCTGGTGCTGAGGAGGCGGTTTCTGGCGCCGAAGAAAGAGCGGGGCCCTGAGTAGTAAAATCTAGCTTGTCTCTATGATTCGCTTTCTGGAACGGCGTAACGCCACCTCACTGGGGCCGCTCGAGATCACCGTGATGGAGATTCTCTGGGCGCACGGCGCCGGCAATGTGCGCGACGTCGCGCAAAGGCTTGAACGGCCGCTGGCGTACACCACGGTGATGACTACCCTGGACCGTTTGTACAAGAAGGGTCTGCTCACTCGCTCGAAATCCGAGCGCGCGTTTCTCTATGCGCCGCTACTTTCCCGAGGTGAATGGGAACACAAGCGAGCCGGAGCGCTGATCGCGGGCTTTCTAGCGGGACCCCAGCCGCCCGATCTGTTGATTTCCTCCCTGGTGGACGCCGTCGGCCAGCACGACGCCGCGCTGCTCGACGACCTGGAAAAGAAGATCAAAATGAAACGCAGAGAGCTGGACCGCGGGAGGAGACCGTGAATCTTCCCTATCTCATCCGGCTAGTATGCCTCTCGCTGGCATCGTTCTTTCTTGTTCACTTGGCGCTGGGGGTAATCGTGTGGGCTATCACGCCGGCGGCGATTCGCGCGGCGCACCGAGCCCGTCCCCGTTGGGCGGCGCGTTTTCTGCTGCTGCTCAGGCTGCTGCCGTCCGGGGCCGCTCTCTTCGTAGTCGCGGGGTTGTGCGTGCCGAGTTACTTCCAGCTTGAGCCGGACTCAGCCGAGCGGGTTGGCGTGGCGTGTTCCGTCGCGGCCCTGCTGGGACTCGGTATCTGGGTCATTTCCATCTTTCGCGGCGTTCGCGCTTCCGCGCATTCGATGCGCTACTTGCGCGAATGCCGGAAGCGGATTTCGGGAAGGCGCTCGTCCCTCTGGGTAATCGAAGACACCGGTCATGTCCTGGCGCTGGCGGGAATCGTGCGGCCGCGCCTGGTGGTTTCGCGAGACGTGTTGAGCGCGCTTGCGCCGCGCGAGCTGGCGGCCGCGCTGCGGCATGAGCGCGCCCATCAGTCGTCGCGAGACAACCTGAAACGCCTGATCCTGCTGCTGGCGCCCGGCCTGCTTCCGTTTTATCGCGGTTTTGAAACACTGGAATGCGGCTGGGCGAAGTTCACCGAATGGGCCGCGGACGACGCAGCGGCGGCGGGCGACTCCCGCCGTTCGCTGGCTCTAGCGGCGGCCTTGGTCCGGGTTGCGCGTCTCGGCGCAGGTTCGCAACCGTCGCCGCTCATGACCTCGCTACTGGTCAGAGGGCAGGATCTTAGCGCGCGCGTGGAGCGGCTGTTGCACCCGGCACTCACGCCCGAACGCCAGACTCCGGCAGCGGTGCTGAGCGTGGCGCTCGCGCTATCCGCACTCATGCTCGCAATACTGCTGCGACCGGCGACGTTTGAATCTGTACATCGGGTGCTGGAAAATTTAATACGTTAGGCTACAGGAATGATTCGCGCCGCCTTACTCTTTCCGATTACCGCACTGGTGCTGTTCGCGCAAGGCGCGCCGGAACGCGTGCGGGAACCGCGCCGGCAAACCACGCCGCTTGCCGAACAGTTTGGCTACCGGGAAACGACGCGCATCAATGGCGCAGCGCCCGTGATCGCGGCCGTGGCTTCCGATGGACACCATATGGCGCGCACCAGCCTGCGCGAAAGCGAGGTAGTGGATCTGGACAAGCAAACCGTGACCAGCATCGATTACGTCAGGAAAGAATACTCGGTCATCACTTTCGCCGATCTGAAAAAGAGCACCGGCGCGCTTCAGTTCAAGACTTCCATAACCAAGACCGGCAAGACCAAGGAAATATCCTGCTTCAACGTCTATCAAATCATTTTCAAGATCGAGGGCGGAGGAAAGAGCCTGACCGCTGATACGTGGCTGGTGGGAGGCATAAGCGGCTACGACAATATTTTGAGGTTCCAAAAGCTTGGTATGCCGCCCGGGCAAGGACCGCTGATGTCCGAGTTAATGAAGGAAACCGCGAAAGTGATCGGGATTCCCATGCAACAAACCATCACCATCACGGGTGCGGGAAAGCGCACGGAGATCGTACGGGATCTAAGTCTTTTCTCGGGGGCTCCGAATGCCGCGTCGAAGTTCGCCGTCCCGGCCGGCTTCAAGAAGGTGCGGCCGCAACCTATTTCTTGACGGCGGCTGTCTTCCGCGACGCGGTCTTCTTTGGTCCGCCCAGCAACTTCTCCACATCCGCGCGAATGTGCTCGTCCTGCTGCTCGTTAAAATACGGCTCTTCGCCCGTATGCTGGGCCTGGATGAATCCGGCGCGGTCAATGAAAACCATGTACGGCACAAAGGTACGCGTGGTGGGAGAGATCTGCAGGAAATCCTTCGCGCCCAGCCAGTTGGTTACTCCCACGGGGAACGGCGGATGGAACTGCTTGATGAAATCGGGAACGTTCGGATTCTCGTTAATGGCGGCTTCCAAAACCGCGAAACCACGCGGCCCCAGATCGTTCTGAATGCCACTCAGGACCTGAGTGGTTTTTTGGCAGTGCGGTCAAGTGGTGACAATGAACGTTAAACAAACCACCTTCCCGCGCAGGCTGCTGAGCAGGATCTCCTTGCCGTCAGTCATCTTGATGGCGAACTCCGCGGACCTGCGCGGAATCTGCTGGGCGAATGAGATGGCCGCGAAAGCAGCCAGCAAGGCGAGTGGTTTCAGTGACATTGGCATCTCAAAACACCGATTATATCAGGTAGAATGGCGGCTCTATGGACATCCTTGAGGCTTCCGCTGAACATCTAGACGCGCTGGTACCCCTGTTCGATAGCTATCGCGTGTTCTACCGGCAGCCTTCCGACCCCACGGGCGCGCGCCGTTTTCTTGCAGAGCGCATCGCCGGACGCGAATCGAGGATCTTCCTCGCGCTGGTTGACTCGAAGCCGGCGGGCTTCGTGCAGTTGTATCCTTCGTTCTCTTCCGCGAGCATGCAGCGGTTATGGATACTGAACGATCTTTATGTGGCTTCCGATGCCCGGCGCCAGGGCGTGGGGCAGGCGCTGTTAGAGCGCGCCCGGCAGCTGGCGGAAGAAACCGGCGCAAAAGGTCTGACCCTTTCAACGGAGACCGGTAACACCACCGCGCAGCGGTTATATGAAAGCCTCGGGTGGAAGCGGGATGAGGATTTCTTGCATTATTTCCGCACGGCAGCACCTTAATGTATACTGGGCTCAGCCGATGAAACAAGAGACGAAACACGCTGGTCCGTCGAGTGCCTGGCGGGAGAGGTCTCGCTGGCTAGACGTTACGACACTACTCTCGGCGATCACGGGACTGATTGCGTTCGCAACTTCACTGACGTCAATGCCGTTTGGACACTCGCTCAAGGAATTCGTGTTCGAACGCGCGCCGGAAATATTCGTAGTCGCCATGATCATCGCCGCCCTTATTGGGCTCATGTTGTTGGTAATCAGGGTCACGGTTTATCGAGAGAAGCCGCGGACTAAAGTTCTCGAACAGACCCTGTTCGCGGCGTTCAACAACTCGCTACTGGCCAGTGACTTTAATCCGGGCGGGCGATCTGGCCTTCGTTCGAGCGATTGAGGCATCGTGGACCCCCAGGCCGATGCGTCAGGCAAAGCGCTTGACAAGGTTATTCACGATGCTCAAGCGGCTCTTGCTAGTGCCGACCCCCGGCCTTTTTCTCCATCGGCATTTGGCGTCTTGCAAGATCGAATTTCTGCTTTTATCGCGGAGTTGATCGCTGAATCAATCCGCTCCGCGAGACGCCGGCGGGCCGACAGTGTTTCAGCGGCCGATATTGAAGACGCCAGCGATCATCTTGTTGCTGGGACTAGTCGACGAATTTTCAGGCATCTTGGCACTTTCGGGGGTATCCTCTTAGGGGCTTCGATCTCGACGTTCCAAGCAATAGCTATATCCAGCACTCCCGCTCCGCCTTCAACCCGGGGCGTGCTCTTAGCGGCACTTATGGCCATCATTGGCTCATTTCTTATTGCGCTGCACATTGCGAAGGATTAAGAGCTTTCACACGTTTACTCCCGCACTACCCGCCCGTCAAACACCGTCATCACTACCTTCACCTTGTCGATCGCGGCGGGGTCAATCTTGAAGATGTCTTCCGACAGCACCACCATATCGGCCAGCTTGCCTGCCTCAATAGATCCTTTCCATTTATCCGTGAAACTCGCGTAAGCCGAGCCCATGGTGTACGCCCGCACGGCCTCGGCTACCGTAATCTTCTGCTCGGGGACCCAGCCTCCGGGGCGCCTCCCATCCAGGGTTCGCCGGGTTACCGCTCCATAGATGCCCATGATGGGGACCATCGGCGCGACATGCCAGTCCGACCCGAACGCCAGCACCGCGCCGGTGTCCAGCAGCGTCCGGAACGCATAGGTGCCCTTGGCGCGCTCGGGACCGATGCGCTTTTCGGCCCATCGGCCGTCGTCGATGGTGTGATACGGCTGCATGGACGCCACCACGCCGAGTTTGCCGAAGCGCGGGATATCGTCCGCTCGCAGGTGCTGCGCATGCTCGATGCGAAAACGGCGATCACGCGGGCCATTCGCCTTCTCCGCCTGCTCGAACATATCCAAAATCAAGTGATTGGCCTTATCGCCGATAGCGTGGACGGCCACCTGGAGCCCCGCGCGGTCGGCGTTCAGGATATTCTGCTGCATCTTGCTCTCGGGAATCATGCCTTCATTGGCGATTCCGCTGGTGTTGGGAGCATCCAGATACGGCTCGAACAGCAGCGCCGTGGTCGAGCCCAGTGAGCCATCCGCAAACCCCTTCAGCGCGCCAATCTGCAGCTTCGGATTGCCGAACGCCGCCAGCAATCCGACGCGCGCCAGCCGCTCCCAGCCCGACAGCGGCTGATGCCCGGATATTCGCACGGTCAGCTCGCCATCGCGCAGCAGCTTCTGATAAACCCGCAGCACTTCGGGCGACGCCGACATGTCCTGGACGCTGGTGACGCCATTCTCCGCCGCATTCTTCATCGCTGCCTTCACCGCCTCGGCGATCTCGTCAGCGGATGGCTCCGGGATGACGCGGTCTACCGCGCTTTGCGCCGCGTCCTTTAGAACGCCGGTGGGTTCGCCTCGCTCATCGCGTACGATCACGCCGCCCGGAGGATCGGGCGTGTCGCGGGTAACCCCAGCCATCCGCAGCGCCATGGTATTGGCCAGCGACATGTGCCCATCCAGCCGGTTGATGAAAACCGGATGGTCGCCGCTCTCCTCGTCGATCAGCTTGCGCGTCGGGAGCGCCGCCGGGGTCCAGTTCTCGTGGTCCCAGTCGCCGCCCAGAATCCAGCGGCCTTTGGGCACTTTAGCCGCATAGGCCTGAATTCGCCGGCTAAACTCGGCTTGGCTGCGGGCATCGCGAAGCTGGACGCGGGTCAGATTCGCGCCGCCGGTATAGAAATGGACATGGGCATCATTGAAGCCAGGTACCATGCGCCGGCCGGCCAGGTCGATCACCCGAGTTCGCGGACCGGCCCATTTTCGGATCTCAGCGCTGGATCCCACGGCCGCGATGCGCGGCCCCACGATGGCCACGGCTTCGGCCTCGGGTTGGGACGCGTTCACCGTCCAGACCCGGCCGTTGACCAGTATCAAGTCGGCGGGTTGCTGCGCGAGGCCCATGGCGGCCGCCAAGAACCCCAGAAGAATCGTTCTCATGCCGTCTATAGTACTGACTTTGAAGCGGTTTGTCCTTAGGTTACAATCTAAGGGATTAAAACCTCATCATTGCCGCGTCTCTTAATGCAGACTAGTGTTAAGGACGATAGCAGGATGCAACGGCACTTTGGAGGCAGCCCGAAAATGGCACGGAAAAAAACAAGCAAGCGGACCATCGCCATTGCGGCGGGATCGGTAGCCCTGATCGCGGCCGGAGTGCTTTACTCGGCTGAGTTTGACGACCCGCTGGATCCGGCCAATCAGCTTACCGTGGAGCACGCCGAGTGTGTTTTCTTCGGCAAGGACCACGACAAGTTCGTGAAGGCTGGCGGCGGTGCCGCCAGCACGCGTGCCGGCGCGCCCGCGTTTTCCGACCGGTGGGCGCTGAGCAACATCACCGAGCAGGTTGCGGCGAACCTGCCCACGCCTCCCGGTGGCACGCGCACCGGCGATCTGGCCGCGCCCTCCACCAATACGATTGACCGCTACCTCTTCCAGGCCATGGACGATGCCGGCGTGGCGCCCGCGCCGCCCACCACCGATTACGAATTCATTCGCCGTGTCACGCTCGATCTCACCGGCCGCATCCCCACGCCCGATGCCGTCACGGCTTTCGTCAATGACTCCACCCCCGACAAACGCTCTAAATACATAGATTCCTTGCTGGGCACCTCGCAGTGGCTGGACAAATGGACCATGTACTTCGGCGACTTCCTGAAGAACAACTCGTCGAACACGCAGATCCAGCGCTTCCCTCAAGGCGTGCAGGCTTTTAAGACTTACATCCACGATTCACTGGCTAATAACAAACCGTATGACCAGATGGCGCGCGAATTGATCGCCGCCCAGGGCACCAACAGTTACACCCAGGGCGAGCTGAACTGGCTGGTGGGCGGCATCGTTACGGGCGGGCCGCAGCAGGATCTGTGGGATCAGCAGACGGCCAATATAGCCGAATCATTCCTGGGAATCGCGCATGTGAATTGCCTGCTGTGCCACAACGGCCGCGGCCATTTGGATTCGCTCAGCCTGTGGGCTTCGCAGACCACCCGCTATCAGGCCTGGGGACTTTCGTCCTTCATGTCCCGGACGGGCTTTCCGCGCACCAGCACCGGCGTGCAAAACGTATACTACTGGGGCGCGGTTACGGACCCGCGCTACAAGACGGATTACCCACTCAATACCACCACCGGCAACCGTCCCGCGCGCCAGCCCAGCGGAACTCAGACCACGATTCCGCCGCAGTACCTGTTCACCGGACAGAAGCCCGCCGCGGGACAGGATTATCGCACTGCGATGGGCCAGTACGTCACCTCTGACTTCCAGTTCGCGCGCGCATCGGTCAACTATATGTGGGCCTACTTCTTCGGCCTCGGCATCGTGGATCCGCCGAACCAGTTCGACCCCGCGCGCCTGGATCCGGACAATCCGCCCACCGCTCCCTGGCCCACGGATCCAACCCAGCCGTGGCCGCTACAGCCTTCCAACCCCAGACTGCTGAATGCGCTGGCCAAGGATTTCATCGCGAGCAAGTACGATCTGAAAGCGCTGATGCGCGAGATCACCACTTCGCGCGCCTATCAGCTCTCGGCCCGCTACAACGGCACATGGAACCCGGCTTCTGAGACGCTGTTTGCGCGGAAGATGGTCCGCCGGCTGTGGTCCGAGGAGCTTCACGACGCCATCACGCAGTCTAGCAATATCATTCCCACGTACAACAACGCGGTATACGGAAGCACCACGCTGGCCATGCAACTGGCCGAGCCGCTGAACACTCCCGATGGCGGACGAGGCGCGGTGAACGGCTTTTTGAATGCGTTCCTCCGGGGCAATCGCGACGACGAGCCTCGCAGCAGCGACGGTTCCATCTCACAGGCCTTGGATCTGATGAACGACGGGTTCGTGATGAATCGAATCCAGTTCTCGAAAGCGCCGAACACCAGCCTGCTGGCCAAAGTCGCCGGAATGCCGAACGATCAACTGGTGAACACTCTGTTCCTCACCGTGCTTTCGCGCAATCCCACCAGCGCTGAAATGAGCGCCGCTGTAGGCAACTTGAGCTCCGCAGGTTCCAACCGCAATCAGGAGATCGAAAACCTGCTGTGGTCCCTGTACAACAAGGTGGACTTCGTCTTTAATTACTGAGCATCCAGAAGGAGAGCGTCAATGTCCGATCAAGATAAATTCACCCAGTTCGTCGAACGCCATCCGCATCCGCACTTGACGTTCTTTAACCGTCCTCACTTCACGCGGCGCCGGTTCTTCGAGATTCTTGGATCGGGTGTGGTCGGCTCCTATCTGGTGGGGCAGGCGGCCAAGGGCCAGGGCGTCAGCACCCAGCCCGGGGTGACGACGCAGAACAAGGCCAAGAATGTCATTTTCATTCTGCTGGCCGGCGCTCCCAGCCACGTGGATACATTCGATCTCAAGTTCACGAACGGCGTTACGCCGTCGGACTTCAATCCCACTATGATCGGCGGCCTCAACTGGCCCACGGGATTGCTGCCGAAGATCGGCGCCACGCTGGGCGATGTCTGCCTGGTGCGATCCATGCATGCCTGGGCGCTGGTTCATTCGCTGGCCCAGCACTGGACGCAGATCGGACGCAATCCCGCCGCGGCGCTTGGCGATATCGCACCCAACATCGGCAGCGTGGTGGCCATCGAAAAGGGCGATCCCAATCAGATCTTCCCGCCATTCCTGGCGCTCAATTCACAGACTGCGGTCGGCAGCGGATATTTTTCCGCGAAGTACGCGCCCTTCAAGATTCTGCCCGCCACCACCGGTATTCCCAACACCAGCAACCCGGCCAGCCCCACCAGCTCCGCCCGGCTGGACACGCTGTGGAGCCGCCTCCACCAGCTGGACGATCCGCTGCGGGTCAACTCGCCTCTGGGCCAGCCGCTGCAGGATTACGATGCGTTCTACAGTTCCGCCAAGAGCCTGACTTACAACAACGTTGTGAACCAGGCCTTCGGGTATTCGGTCTCAGACAGCGCCCGCTACGGAAATTCGACTTTCGGAAACTCCTGCCTGGTGGCCAAGCAGGTGCTGCAAGCCAACCAAGGCACGCGCTTCGTTCAGATCACTTTCGGCAGCTGGGATATGCACCAGGACATTTACGGCCAGGCGAATCCCAAGGGCAACAACCTGTACACCATGGGCAAGCCGCTGGACGACGGCGTTTCGGCGCTGATCGGCGACCTCAAGTCTTCGGGTCTCTTCAATGAGACGCTGGTGGTGATGGTGGGCGAGTTCGGACGCACGGTGGGCAACATCACAGCCGCCGGCGGCCGCGACCACTGGCTGCAGCAGACCGCCGTGTTCGCCGGCGCCGGCGTCAAAGGCGGCCGGGCCATCGGCAGCACCAAACCCGACGGGTCCGATACGCTGGACTACGGCTGGTCCCGCAACCGCTACGTCCGCCCGGAGGACATCGAGGCCACCATATACTCCGCCATGGGTATCGACTGGACCACCATCCGCAAAGACGATCCCTTCCACCGCGGTTTTGAATACGTGCCGTTCTCGGAGCAAGACCTGTACGGTCCCATCAACGAACTCTGGGGATAGAGCTACCAAAAAACCGATTCTGCCATTCTTTTGCGCCCTAATCCGATAAGTATCGAAGAGGGCAAGAAGATGGAAGACGCCACCGATCCTGATAGCGGTAAGATCAAGGGTGACTCGGCGAGACTGATCTTCGGAGAAGTTTTGCGCAGGAGGGGATTGGATCGACAACGAAAATCCGGGCTCGCGCCACAAGTTGGTCTGTTCGCCACAAACGGCGGGACGCGTCGCAGTTTGACGACGATTGGCGCCCCGCCGCCATTACCCCGTGAGGACAACAAGCCAGAGGGACTTCAGATGCTCCTCTCGGCGAATGGATACTACAGGAATAATCTGTGGCCCGAGCCGTATGACCGCACAATTCACCGCATCCGTTTGGGGGATGCGCGGGATCTCGCATGGATCCCCGATCGCTCCGTTCAACTGGTGGTTACCTCTCCACCATATTGGACTTTGAAGGAATACGCGCCGGACAATGATGGCCAGATGGGGCACATCGCCGATTACGAGCGATTCCTTGATGAATTGGACAAGGTCTGGAAAGAGTGCTCACGCGTGCTGGTAGGTGGTGGACGCATTTGTTGCGTAGTTGGTGACGTCTGCATACCTCGCAAACGTGGGGGGAAGCATCATGTTGTGCCACTTCATTCTGACATTCAGGTACGTGCGCGGCGCTACAACTTGGATTGTCTAACGCCGATACTTTGGCACAAGATCGCCAATGGCGCCACTGAAGTCGAGGGCAATGGCGCGGGCTTCTACGGGAAACCCTATCAGCCGGGTGGGATTATCAAGAATGACATCGAATACATCTTGTTTATGAGAAAGGGCGGGGAATACCGCTCCACACCCATGCTACAAAAGGCGCTGTCAATGCTGGCGCGTCAAGAAATGCAGAGTTGGCAACGTTCCATTTGGACGGATCTCCCGGGGGCCTCGACAAGGGGGGGGCACCCTGCCCCATACCCAGTGGAGCTGGCTGAGCGTTTGATTCGTTTGTACTCGTTCGCGGGCGACACGATTCTCGATCCGTTTGCCGGCACGGGCTCTACGGCCCTGGCTGCTATGATTTCAGGAAGAAGCTCAATTTCAAGCGAGATTGAATCGGCCTACGTGAAAATTGCAGAGGCGCGGTTGCTGGATGCAGCCAGCAAACCTGTATCGTCCGGTTCTGGTCTGGCTGAGGTGACTGTTGACACAACCGCCCGGACAACCGGAGTATCGTCTGCACGCCGAGTTCAGGTGCATCTTCGAAGGGAAGCTTTATATCGGGCATCCAATCAGGGCGATTTCGTTGCAACCCATCTTATGAAGACCTGGTTTCGATAAATCGATCACCCAAATTGATTGAAGCAGCCTTGACCAGGCGTGACCGTGTTGTCAATGTACAGAACCGGCGTCGTGGCGTAACTGCCCGGCGGGGAGATGGCACCTTCGGCGAAATTATTCCGGGAGTGGCGCCGATCATTGACCCGGGATATCTCGTGGCCCGAGGGCCTATCGCCACCGTCGAGATCGGTGTTGAAGTCAAGGTACTCGCGAAGGCGATGATCAAGCAGATTGACCGTGTGATCAACGATCTTCGCAATCAAGTAAGTCAGTTTGGCCACGGTGGCGGAAACCCAATCTGTGTAGCAATAATCGGAATCAATCAGGCGGACAGGTGTGTAAGTTATGAGGGGGACCAGGCCTTTCCAACAACTGGTACCGCGGGTTTTCTCCATCCTTACCAAGAGGCGGCGGAGGCAGAGCGAAGACTGATCGCTCAAGCCGCTCCGGTTTTCGACGAATTCCTGATCCTTCGGTACAAGGCGACGAACGCCCCGCCATACACATTTGAATGGGTCGGATACACTGACCTTCGCCTGGAATATGCAGCGGTTCTCACCCGTATCAGCGGTCGTTATCAGCAGCGATTTTGACCGACGAACACTTCTCCTCGGTTGCCACCCCCACGCTAGTATGCCAATTAGACTACTCTAGACACGTGGACCTAGCCAAGCACTGCCTCGTCAAGCCTCACGCCAAACTGAAGCTGAAAGACCGCGACCCCGGCGATACGTTCGGTGTCGCGAAGGACACCAAGAAGCTCGAGAAGAACCTCGACCGACTCCGTGAGCTCCAGCACCTGCTGTACGCGGACCGCCGGCATTCGCTGCTGATCGTTCTGCAGGCGCTCGACGCCGGCGGCAAGGACGGCACCATTCGTCACGTGATGAGCGGCGTCAATCCCCAGGGGTGCGAGGTCACGTCGTTCAAGAAGCCCTCGTCGGAGGAATGCGATCACGATTATCTCTGGCGCATCCACAAAGCCGCGCCTCGGAAAGGCCAGATCGGCATCTTCAACCGGTCGCACTACGAAGACGTGCTGGTAGTGCGCGTGCATGATCTGGTGCCGAAACCCGTATGGTCGAAACGATTCCGCCAGATCAATGAGTTTGAGCAGATGCTTGCCGAGAACGGCGTCACCATCCTGAAATTCTTCCTGCATATCAGCAAAGCGGAGCAGAAACGGCGCTTCGAGCAGCGCATCTCAGACCCGGTGCGCAACTGGAAGCTGTCGCTGCCCGACATCGAAGAGCGCAAGCACTGGGACGCCTACACGGAAGCCTACGAAGACGCGCTCGCGAAATGCAGCACGCCCTGGGCCCCGTGGTACGTGGTTCCGTCGGACAAGAAATGGTTCCGCAACCACGTGGTAGCCGACGTCGTAGTGAAGGCGCTCGAGGCCATGCGTTTGAAGTATCCGCCGCCCAGCCTGGATGTTTCGAAGATATCGCTCGACTAGCGCGTCACCGCACTAGTTTGAAGAAGCGGTTCCAGCGAATGGAACCGGGGAGCACAAGCCGCGGACGGGCCGGATCGCCCACGCTTGAAAAACATAGGAGCACCGGGCGTCCACGAAGGTGCCGTGGTTCCACCCAGCCCCAATAGCGGCTGTCCAGCGAACTGTCCCGATTATCGCCCAGCACAAAGAACTTGCCGGGTGGAACTACAAGCTCGCCTCCGCTGCTCTTGCGAAGCAGATCGCTCCACCAAGCGGGAATCATCGGCGGCCCTTCCTCGGGCGCTTGCGGAAAATTATCTCGAAACAGGTCCGGGACTTGCGTCTTGTGAATTGCGTACGGTTCCTGTTGCAGCGTCCCGTTGATATACAGCCGCTTGTCTTTGAACTGCAGGCGATCGCCGCCTATGGCTACTACCCGCTTGATATACGTCTCCAGGGGATCAACCGGATAGCGAAACGCGATCAGGCTGCCTCGCGCCGGGCTTCCAGCCCCGATTCTCTGAACCAGAACGCAATCCCCAATCAGCAGCGTGTCCGCCATGGATGAGGTTGGTATGGACAAGGGTTCGAACACGAATGAAAACGCGAATACCAGAGCGGCGAAAATCACCCAGGGCGCCGCTCTCCCTGCCCGCCGATGCGACAATGCCCGCCCGGCCAGAAACAAGAGAACCGCCGCAGCGCCGTTGAATAATGCGAGCATTGTGACGACGATAAGATTTGCACCAGGCACGCCCTCAGGCGAGACAATTTGAAGCAACGCGAAGCCGGCCACCTTGGCGGTGAGCACCAGCGCCCCGCCATAGCCGCTCCACGCATGGCCTGCGCGAAGGCCCATCGCAATCACGAGAAGCACCAGCGCGTATAAAATCGCGAATACCGGGTTTATGACGACCTGGGCGAGACACACCGCCAGCAACACCAGCGCGGCGATAAGGCCCCGCTTGACTGCGGGAAGCTGGGGAGGAAGCGCCAATCTTAACCCGCGCGCTTGGACTTCAGCTCGTTTAACAGCTTTTCCACTTCGTCGTCGCGTTCCAGCGCCGCCAGGCGATCTCCGATATCGTCGGTAGCGAGCTCCGCCAGCGCGTGCCCCCCGGCCTCCGACAGCATCACTTTGTTCTGCATGCGCTCCAGCGCCAGCTGGCTGGAACCATCGCTTACCGCCAGCTTGGCCTTGACCGCCCGCTCCACCGCCCGGGCCCGGCGGTGCTGCGCGATCAGCAGCTCGCTCTTGCTCTGCGCTTCGCTGAGCTTCTGTTCCAGCTTGTGCAGCGCGGTCTTCAGATTTTCCACTTGCACCGCCTGATCTTCGGCTTGCTGGCGGAAGTTGTCGCCCATCTGGCGGAACGTCAGCGATCGCTCGAGCGCCGCGCGAGCCAGCGCTTCATCGCCTTTCCCCAGCGCCAGCTCGGCCTTGCGGACCCAGTCCGCCGACTTGTCCTCATGTTCCTTGCGCCGGCGCGCCAGCACGTGTTCATCGGCCAGCGCGATGGCCACCTGCGTTTTTACCTGCATCAACTGGTTATGCATGTCCAGCATCACCTGCTTGAGCATTTTTTCGGGATCTTCCGCACGGTCCACCAAATCGTTCAGATTCGCGCGGACCAGCGTCGATACTCGTTCCATGAGTGCCATAATTGTCCTCTCTGCGGATTCCGCTCCCTATGGTCGCGGCTCTGTTCGCGGCGATACTGTCCGGCGCTTCTGAGCCGCGACCAAAGGGAGCGGTTGTTTCAAACCGTCCCCTGCTCCTTCGGCGGCTTATCGCCGATCGTCTTCACCTTGCCCAGCAGCTCTGACATCTTCATGCCCGAGAGGGTCTCGAACAGCGCCGGAATCTGCGCCGCCATCGCCGCCATATCGCCGGTAATCTTGTGCATTCCGGCGGTGTCGCCATTGCCCGTGGAAACAATTGTGATCTTGTCCACGTTCGCCAGCGGCGAGGCCAGCGCCCGCACCACTTCCGGCATGTTGGTGATCAGCTTGTCAACCACTGCCGCCTGGTTCCACTCTTGATAAGCCGTCGCCTTGACGTTCATCGCCTTGGCTTCCGCTTCGCCCTTCTTCAGGATGATGTCGGCTTCCGCGGTGCCTCTGCGCACGATGATGTCCGATTCAGCCTCGCCCTGCGCTCGCAAGGCCGCTGCCAGGCCCTCGGCCTCGGCGGTTCTACGCTGTTTCTCGGCCAGCGCCATCATCTCGATCCGCCGGCGCTCGATCTCGGCGCCTTTCAGCACGCTGGCGATCAGCTCATTCTCATGGCGCTGGATTTCCGCCTCCTGCACCTTGGTCTCTTGCTCTTTCTGGACCTGCTGCACCTTCACCTGCTCCGCCATCACCTGCTGCTGCATGATGTTGGACTGGATGTCATAGGCTTTGTCCGCCTGCGCCTGCTGCTTCTTGACAGTTTCCAGATACTGCGCTTTCTTGATCTCCAGATCCCGTTGCGATTCGGCCTGTTTTCCCGCCGAAAGTGTTTCGGCCAGCACGCGCTCCTGATCCGCCTGGGCCTTGGCTACCGCCGACGCCCGCATGGCTTCGGCGCGCTTGATGGCTGTATCTCGTTCGGCTTCCGCCGTGGCGATCTCGGCGTCGCGCTTGATGCGCGCCACGTCCGGCCGGCCCATGTTGGTGATGTAATCGTTCTTATCGCGAACTTCCTTGATGGTGAACGAGATTACTTCCAGGCCCATCTTGCTCATATCGTCGGCGCAAGTACCGCGCATCCGGTCGCCCACCATCTCCGGCTCTTTCACAATCTGTTCCACCGAGAGCTGGCCGATGATGCCGCGCAAGTGGCCTTCCATCACCAGACGGATGAGCCCCTCGCGCGCTTGAGCCGTCTTGGTGAGGAACTGCTCCGCGGCGGTCTGAATGGACTCGGGATCCGACTTCACCTTGATCTGCGCCACCGCTTCCACCGTGACCGCGACGCCCTGCTTGGTGTAAAGATCCTGCTGCGGCGCGACATCGAAGGACATCAGCTCCAGTGACAGCTCGTGATAGTTTTCGACCATGGGAAAGATTACGGTTCCCTGGCCTTTGACGATGCGGGTTCCGCGGAACCCATACACCACCAGCGCCTCATGCGGCCCTGCCTTGCGGTAAAGTCTCGCGAACATAGCCGAGAGGAAAAGAATCGACAGGACCATCAGTCCCGCGATCACGTAGACATCCGTCGAAATGTGCATAACGCTCCCTATGTTGTTTCTGCCGTTTCGTACTGCAATCCGTTCATTTCTTCCCACGGGCGCACCCAGGCGATGCCCCGCTCATACCGCGTCACCACCACTTCCACGCCGCGCCCAATCGGCGTGCCGGTGTCGCTGCGGATATAGGCGATCTTGCGCGCGCCGTCCCGCGAAAACACCATCTCGCCGGTGCCGTCTTTGCGGATGGCGCTGGTGACGCGGCCCAGAACGCCGATCATGTCGTAGTCCGCCGGGTTCAAGTCCCGTTCGCGCGCCAGCAGCACTTTGAAGACAAACCAGAACACTACCGCCGCTCCCCCCAGCCCGCTGACGATCGCGATTCCCAGCCCCACAAGCGACCAAAGACTCGAATAGCGAGTGAGAAGATAACCCGTGCCGCCGAACCATGCCAGGAACGCCGCGATGGTTCCGTAATTGAATATGGGCGCCCGCGCGCCGCCATGCCCATGCCCATGCCCGCCGTGCGCCTGAACTCCGTGTCCGTGCAGATGGATCCTGCCGGACAAGAACGCCACCAGGCTCAACAAGAACCCAACTATGAAACAGACCAGATAAAAGCTTTCCCAGCTCATACCCTTGTCTCCCCGTACCTCGGCCTCAGAACCTGCAACAGCCGGTCCGCGAGGCCAGGCGTCTCTAAGATTTCTTCCAGCAGGATCAGGCAGCTGCGCGAATCCGCATGCAGCGCCACCTTGCGCAGCGCGTGGGACACGGGAGGATCTTTGCGGAACCGCTCAGCGCCCTCGATCAGCCACAAGTCCAGCCGGTCTTCCAGCCCGCGCACATCCGACAGCAGTTCAGTGTGGAATCCTTCCGGATCGTCCACCAGATAGCCTGGATGCACTTTGAAGAATGCCGCCACCAGCATGCGCGTCGAGTTGGTCATGTGGGGGCGAACTCCACCCTCTATCTGCGACAAATAACCTTGGCTAACGCCCCGGCCAAGCTCGTCGCGCATGGCCCGGACCACTTCCTGCTGGGTCATTTCGCGTCCTAGTCCGCGCAGAGCGCCTTCCACTTCACGGAGGTACCGAAGTTTTTCGCCGAGCTTCATATAGCGATCTGCTATTAACATATAGCAAATCGCTATTGTTGTCAAGGCCCCTGTTTTTCAGGCTTTACCGCTACCAAAACAGTCGCGCTGGCCAGCTCGAAGTTCTTTGCTTCCAGAAGATTGCTGACGAAGGCGCGTTCCAGGTACTCCGGCGGGTCGCCCAGCAGATCGCCTACTTTCAAATTTAAGAACTCCTCCAGCGCTGCGCCCGTAAGGCCTTCGGACCAGCTGCGGAGGATCCACGTCAATCCCCAGATCGGCAGCGTCTCGGGCACTACTTTCTGTTCCTTGATTTCGAGGCCGGGGAAGAGGTTCGCGAGTCCGGTGTGGGTCATGTTGTAGTAGTGATTCGGATAGGCGTGCAACGGCTGAAGAAACGGCACTCCGCAGTACAACTCGCCGCCGGGCTTCAGCACGCGCTCGATTTCCCGCGCGCACAGGAACGGGTCAGTCACATGTTCGAGCACGGCCAGGGAAATCACCGCGTCAAATGTTCCGTCCTGAAAAGGAAGACACTGTCCAATCCCCAACACGTCGGTGGACTCGTACGGCACAACTTCAAAATTCACCACGTTGGAGTAATACACGGGCCGCTTGCCGGCGCCGCAATCGAGCACCAGGCCGGCGCCATTTCTCTCGATCAATTCCAGCGCGCCGGTGTGGTACTCATTCGCAGAGACGTTGCTGGTCTCCACGATGCCGTACTTACTCTTCATCTCCGGCGTCAGGAAATCGAAGCAGAGGCGGCTTTCGACACACGCCATATCGTTCCTCAAGCAAGGCCTGATCCGCTCCAGCTTCTGCTGCTTCAGCGCATAAATCCTCTCCGCGGGCAGCCGGATTTTGCGCCGCTCCCGGACGCCAAACGTGTCGAAGTGCTGCCGTCCAGAACTGAAGTGGACGTTTACGGCAGCCGCCACGTCCGGATTGGCCCGCAGGTAGGCTGCCTCGTCGAAGTTTTCAGCGGTAGCCGCTTCTTCCAGCTTCACCTGCGAGAATTCCATAACACCGGAATGTTACATCATAGAGAGAGTGTTCGCATTTTGAGCGTGCATGGGAGACACTCCAGAAACTCGCGCCGAGGAACTCCGCAGCCGCACTCTTGCTGGTCTGAACGAATATTCGGCCCGCCTGGAACAGCAGCGCGCGGAGCTGCGGCCACAGCGGGCGTGGCGCATCATGCTGGCCATCCGCAAGACGTATGCGCTCCTGTTCCGGCGCGGCCTGAGCGGGAAACTCGAGCTGGCGCGCTGGCTGGTACGCATTCCGTTCGCCGGCTTCGGCGATCTCTCCGCTCACGAAATAGTATGGCCCGAGCTCAATACCTACCTGCCCGAAGAGACCCGCGAGGTCATCCGCGACCTGCGGAGTGTTTCATTAAACGCGCCGCCGCAAACCCGCTATGACGTGGTAGTTCTCGCCATCATCGATTTCGATTTCCGCTTCCAGCGGCCCCAGCAGATCGCCGCCGAGTTTGCCCGCCGCGGCCATCGCGTCGTTTGGATCAGCCCCAGCCGCTTCCTTGGACCCGGATCGCCGGACCCCTACACCGTGTCGCAACTGCGCGAGAACATCTGGGAAATTCACCTTCGCAGCACACAGCCCGACGTCTATCTCGGCGAGCTGCGGCCCGCCATGCTCGCTTCCCTGTCCGAAGCTCTCTCGCACGTCTATCGCGACTTCGCGATTTCAGAAAGCTGCGTCCTGGTTCAGCTCCCTTTCTGGCGCCAGCTCGCGCTCGCGCTCCGAGCTGCCTGGGATTCGCCGATCGTTTACGACTGCATGGATGACTGGGATTCCTTCCGCAACATGGGCCGCTACAACAATGCCCAGGAGCTTGAGCTGGCCCGCGAATGCGATCTCTTGGTGGCTACGGCCGCGCGGCTGGCCGCCAAGTTCGAAGAACGCGGCCTGCATCCGCTGCTCGCCCGCAACGCGGCCGACTTCGATTTCTTCCAGACGGCCGCTCCCACATCGCTGCTCCACCGTTTTCCCAGGCCCATTGTTGGATACTTCGGCGCCATCGCCGACTGGCTGGATCTTGACCTTATCGCGGCGGTGGCGCGCTTGCGTCCGGCTTACTCGTTCGTCCTGATCGGCGATGTGCACCAGCGCGATCTTTCGCAGCTCGAGGCACTGCCCAACGTTTTTCTTCTGGGACGCAAGCCCTATGCGGACATCCCCGGGTACCTCCATGGTTTTGACGTCTGCACCATTCCATTCCTGCTCAACAGCGTCACCGAGGCCACCGATCCGGTGAAGCTCTACGAATATTTCAGCCTCGGCAAGCCGGTGGTGGCCACCGATATGCCTGAGCTGGAACAGTGCGCGGAATTGCTGTACATAGCGGGCGGCGCTGAACCCTTCGCTGCGCAGATTGACGCGGCCCTGGCCGAATCGGATTCGAATCTCGCCGCCTGGCGCCGCGCGTTTGCGGCAGCCAACACCTGGGAGGCGCGCGTCTCGGCCATCGATGTGGCGCTGCGGCCCCTCTTCCCGCGGGTCTCGGTGCTAGTGATCACTTACAACAGCGCCGAATATGTGGATCTGTGCCTGGATTCCATTCGCCGCAATACGTCGTACCCCAACTATGAAGTGATCGTCATCGACAATCACTCAACCGATGGCACCGCGGACCTGCTCCGCAAACAGGCCGCCGCTGATCCGCGCGTCCGTGTTCACCCGCGGGATACGAATCTGGGATTCGCCGCCGCTAATAACCTGGCCGCGCGCGAAGCCTCCGGTGAATACTTCATCCTGCTGAACGCCGACACCATGGTCACCAGCGGCTGGATTGGGCGGCTGCTGCGGCATCTCCGCGCGGATTCGGCGCTGGGAATGGTCTCGCCGGTGACCAATTTCGCAGGCAATGAGATCAAGATCGACGTCCGCTATCGCGATCGCGTCCAGATGGAAGAATTCGCGCTCGACTTGGCGCGCCAGAAACAAGGCCAGCGACTGAATATTCCCATGGCCCCGCTGTTCTGCGCCTTGGTCTCCCGCGATCTATGGAACCGGATCGGAGAACTGGACGAAGGGTTTGAGATTGGCATGTTCGAGGATGACGACTTCTGCCACCGCATCCGGCAGGCAGGCTACGAAATCGCCGTGGCTGAGGATTGCTTCATCCATCATTTCGGTCAAGGCTCGTTCTCAATGCTTCCATCCAAGGACTACAACGACCTGTTTGAGCGCAACCTGCGGCGCTTTGAGAACAAGTGGGGGATCCAATGGAAGCCGCACCAGCCGCGGCCCGGAGTGCGTCCCGCATTCGAGGAAACCCGCTACCGCACCGCCGATTTTGGCGATCAGACGGGAATATCCAGTTCGTAGCTGTCCGACTGGCGCGAAAGGCTGGGATGGTAAAAGGGATCGTTCTGGATGATCTCTTTCCAGCGAAGGTGCATGTAGGCGACCTCCGGGGACTGGGCGATGGAAGTCTTCGTGGCGCTCTCGTCATGGTACAAACGCGCATACGGAGTGTAAACCGTCCGGTAACCGCGCTCGCCCATCTTCAGGCACAGATCCACATCCTGGAAGCAAGTGGGAAGATTCCGTTCATCGAACTTCCCAACCTCTTCGAACACTTCGCGGCGAGTAAGCAGGCAAGCCCCGGTGACCGCGGAGCAGTTCCGGGTGACGTGCGAGAAAGCGCCATAGTAGGGACCTTTGCGCTCCTCCAATCCGCGGAAGGGATGAGCCGCCACGCCGATCATTCCGATTACCACTCCCGCATGCTGAATGGCCCCGTTGGGGAACAGCAGCATGCATCCTACCGCGCCCACCTGGGGCCGCTGCGCGTGTTCCAGCATCGCTTCCAGCCAGCCCGGAGTGATCACGGCTGTGTCGTCATTCAGAAACAGCAGATGAGGAGAGCCGGCCAATTCCGCGCCGCGATTGCATAGCGCGGAAAAATTGAACGGCATATCGCGGCAGTCCAGACAATCCACTTTGTGACGGCCGCCCTGGAATTTCTTTACACACGTCTGAACGTTCCCGCCGGAAGAATTATCCACCACCACTATGCGGTAATTCGAGTAAGTGGAAGCTTGCAAAATGGTGTCCAGGGCCGTCTGAAGTTTTGGACTGCCGCCCGCGGGGATCACGATGCCGATCTCAGGCTGGCCTGAGATTTCGTATCGAATCCGATAGCGATTAAATTCCGTCTCGCGGACCTCCGCGGCCACTCCCGTTCGCCGCAGATGGTCCTCGATAGCGCGCCGGCCGGCGTCGCTCGATCCTGGTTTCGCGTCCGCGCGCAACGCCGCCGACTCCGCATGCATGCGCCAGTGATACAGCACCTTGGGTACCCGGCGTATCTTGTCGGTAAGCTCGGAAATGCGCAAGATCAGGTCATAATCCTGGCTGCCCTCAAATCCCAGACGCAGGCCGCCCAGTTTCTCCAGGAGCGCGCGCCGGCACAGCAGCAGATGCGACACATAGTTCATCGAGCCCAATAAATCCGGTGACCACTCGGGCTTGAACAAACCATCCGTGCGCTTGCCGTGGACGTCAATCTTGTCCTGATCCGAGTACAGTAGATCCAGAGCGGGATCCTGGTTCAGCGCCCGTACCAGGTGATGCAGCGCGTCCGGCGAAATCTCGTCGTCATGATCCATGAAGGCGACATATTCGCCGGTGCATATTTCGAGTCCCGCGTTGGTGGCGGCAGCGATGCCTGCATTCACGGTAAGCGAGTGTAACTTGATGCGCGGATCGGCGGCCGCATACTGGTCCATCACGGACGCCAGCCGGGCGTCGCCGGATGCGTCATCCACCAGAACAAGTTCCCAATGAACATAGGACTGGAGCAGTACCGACTCGATGCACTTGTTCAGATAATCCCCGGGAGTACGATAAACCGGTATTACGATGCTGATTTTCGGCTGCCAGGACCACATGCCGGATTCACTGCGAAAACGCGCCAGATCTTCGGCTTTGGGAGCATGTAACTCGGCCCATACTTCGTATTCGGTGCGCGGATCCAGCCAGATTGTTCTGGTGGCTTCCACCGTGTTTCCTTGGGTCGAAATTCCCCGCACCCGAATCGTATGGGTTCCGGAAGTCAGATGCCCGGTCGGCGCTCCCCACATGAACCCCGAGTAGCCGGAATTCTTGAAGGCCGGATAATGTGTCTGCACGTCTCGTCGAGGAAAACCGTAGAGAGTTTCATAGGGCCCGTCCTCATCCAGCCAGACCTGCACCCGCTCCACGCCCCGCTGTGCCGCCACCCAGCCGCGCACTCTCAGAATCGAGCCGCGGAAGACAGCCTGGGCAATTGCAGGGACATCGATGAACATGGCCAGTTGCTCGGGCGGCGGGGGCGGCGATATCTCCTGAATGGAATCGGCAGCCGCCACCGGCGCTGCAACCAGCCCCGGCCGCGTGCCGAACAGCCGCTCCAGCGGACGTCCCAACGCCACCAAGGTCCGCCACAC
>JALYHQ010000038.1 GCA_030776455.1 Acidobacteriota bacterium
CCATTAATTCGATCCTGGAGGATCTGGTGGGACAGATCCGGCCGGCGCTGCTGGTGCTGCTGGGAGCGGTGGGGTTCGTGCTGCTGATTGCGTGCGCGAATGTCGCCAATTTGCTGCTGGCCAAAGCGGCGGGCAGGCAGCGCGAGATCGCGATCCGCACTTCGCTGGGAGCCAGCCGCGCGAGGATCGCCGGACAGATGCTGACCGAGAGCGTGTTGCTGGCGTTCAGCGGAGGTGTGGCAGGTATGCTGCTGGCCTACGGCGCGTTTCGCGCACTGGTCGCCATGGCGCCCGCGAACGTACCGAGACTAGATCAAGTGAGCCTGGACTGGCGGGCGATTGGGTTCACGCTGCTGACGTCCGTTCTGACCGGCATCTTGTTTGGCTTCGCACCCGCGTGGCATGCGTCGAAGTCAGACGTCAATTCGCTGCTCAAGGAAGGCTCGCGCGGCGCGGGAACTCGAAGCGGGCTGCGCAATGCACTGGTAGTGGCGCAGGTGGCGGCCGCGCTGGTGCTGCTGGTGGGCTCGGGACTGCTGATGCGCAGCTTCTACGTGATCGCGCACGTGGATCCGGGCTTCAATCCCGAACATGTGATGACCATGCGGCTGGCGCCGGCTCCGTTCAAGTACAAGAATCACAACGATCTGCAAATTCAGCTCGCGCGCGGCATTTTGAGCAGCGTCTCGGGGCTGCCGGGCGTGCAATCGGCGGCGATTTCGACGGACGTGCCGCTGCTGGGAAATCCAATCTTCATCATGCGCTTCGAGGGTTTCCCGCCGCTAACTCCGAGCCAGGCGCCGCTTGCGAATTTCTTCAACGTGACGCCGCGTTTCTTCGAAACCATGGGGATGCGCCTGCTGCGGGGACGCCAGATCGAGGAGCGCGATTCGCCAGGCTCGCCCATGGTGGCCGTGGTGAATCAAACTCTGGTGGACCGGTATTTCCCGGGGCAAAACCCGATCGGCAAGCGGCTGGAGGTCGGCTTCAGCACTCCGCCGCGGTGGCGTGAGATTGTGGGCGTGGTGGCGGACGTTCGAAGTTCCGGCCTGGATCAAGACACGCCGGTGCAGGTCTACGTGGCCTATCTCCAGGAGCCGCACTTCATCGACGGATTCGTGCCCGCAATCGAGGTGCTGGCGCGCACCACGCAGGATCCGGCGCGGCTGGGCGCGGCTATGAAGTCCGCCATTCTCAGCGTGGACCGCTCGCAGCCGGTTTATGCCGTGCAGCCCATGACAGATGTGGTGTCGCAATCCATCGCCCAGCGAAGGTTGTCGCTGATTTTGCTGGCATTCTTCGCGGCGGCCGCGTTGTTCCTGGCGGCGATCGGATTGTACGGAGTGATGTCGTACAACGTCACGCAGCGCACGGGCGAAATCGGAATCCGCATGGCGCTGGGCGCTCGGCAATCGCAGGTATTGCTGCTGGTGCAGCGGCAGGGCATTTTGCTGGTGCTGGCGGGCGTGGGGATCGGAATACTGGGAGCGCTGGCGTTGACGCGATTGATGACGTCACTGCTCTTCCACGTGAGCGCGGCCGACCCGCTGACGTTTGTACTGGTGGGGCTGACGCTTATCGTGGTGTCCCTGCTGGCGTCATACCTGCCGGCCCGCCGCGCCGCCCGCGTGGATCCGATGATCGCACTGCGGTGGGAATGATCGCCTCAGCGGCTCCCGTTTGAAGGCGCCGCGCTTCGCAGCGATTCATAGTAGCGATCGAAGAAATCCAGGCCGTCTTTATGCAGCGCGCGGCGGAGCTCCACTTGATTCCCGAACTCGAGCGCTGTATCGGACGTGGCATCGTAGGCCGGCCACTTCGCGAGGCCTTTGCCGTTAGGATCGCCGGTGGCGGCGAAGTTCACCCAATAACTCGACATCGCATCCGATAGCTTGTGATCCGTATCCTCCCACGGCCGTCCGGGACGGAAGTTTCCGAACACGTACGCAATTTCCGCTGCGTGATAGGCGCGATAGCGGGCGCTGTCGGCACTCGGAGGGACGCGGCTGAAATAGTACAGATATGTCTTCGCATGGCCCGTCTGCGAGGAAGCTCGCACCCAGGTGCGCATCTGCCAGCCGAAACGCTGGTCACGAAAACTGTTGTAATGCGCGGCGCGGGCTTCATCGTCGGTGCCGGCGGGATAGATCTTCAAGAAGTCATCGGCCTGCTTGCCAAAGGTGCGGCGGGCCTGTTCCGCGAAGGACTTGGCTGTGCCGCTGGCGGGCCAAGGCGAGAGTGTGGTGCCCTCGTCGGCGTTGAAACCTGCGATCAAGGGAACGTCATTCTGTTTTCCATGCTCGAAAATCGAACGAATGTCTTCAGACAGGAGCCAGCCATCGACGTTGGGCGGAAAAGACGCGGCACCGGAAGCCTTCAGGAGCTCATCGGCCGGCTTCGCGCGCAGCGTTCTTAGATCGGCCGCTCCGATGGCAGCGGCGAACTTCTCGCCCGATTTCTCCGCAGTGGCCAGCGCGGTATTGGGGCCGAAGGACGCGCCGCTCTCGCCGATCACGCGATGGAACAGGCCGCGGGCAACCGGCGTGGCCATTAGATAATTCACGGCCCAGGAGCCGGCCGATTCGCCGAAGATGGTGACGCGCTTCGGATCGCCGCCGAACGACGCGATATTCTTCTGCACCCATTCGAGCGCCGCGATCTGATCCAGCAGCGCGTAATTGCCCGAGGAGTGATGCGCGGATTCGCCGGTCAATTCGGGATGCGCCAGGAAGCCGAAGACGCCGAGGCGGTAATTGATGGTGACCAGAACAACGCCCTTGGCCGCGAGCTTTTCGCCATCGTAAGTGGGAGTGGACCCAGCGCCGCGCGTGAATGCGCCGCCGTGAATCCAGACCATTACGGGCCGCCGCTCCTTGGGCGACTTGGCCGCGGTCCAGACGTTGAGATACAGGCAGTCCTCGCTGACCGGCTGCGGTTCGGAATAATAAAAGGAGGCAGCGGGATAAGGCGTTTGCATGCAAGTGGCGGAGTACTGCCCCGCATCGCGCACGCCTTGCCAAGCGGGCGCGGGCTGGGGAGCTTTCCACCGCAGGTCGCCCAGCGGGGGCGCGGCGTAAGGGATTCCCTTGTAGACGCGCACGTCGGGGGTGCCGGCCGGCGTTCCGGAGACGAGGCCGCTCTGAGTGCGGACAGGATCGGCGGCGAGCGGAAGAGCAAAGAGCGCAAGAGCGACGAGGCGCGTGCGGTGCATGAAACCTCCAGGGGTGAAGACGGTTCTGGGAATCATCCTACCACCAACGTGGCGTGTGCCTGTCTCGTTGCGGGTCAGCGCGGGAGGCCTCAGCCCGCCATCAGGCAACAGCTTCAAGTTCGAGACTGGTGTGAGAATGGTGGGATTAGGACCAATAGGCCTTGCGGGATCTGTGACCTCAGTTCGGCCGAGATTCGCTACGGGTCAGTTGCCAGATCGAAGCTAATCGTTCCGCGAGAACAAACCCCCGCGCCGGTTCGCTCAGCCTGCAATGCGACAAATCTCGATGTAAGCGTTCGACGTGTCCATAGTGGTCCATCGCCACGCAACCGAGCGAGCACGCCTCTTCGAACCAAGCGTCTGCTAAGGCAGTATCACCCCTCAGTTCTGCGGCCTTGAAGGCTCCCAGCAACATGGCCAGCAGCGCGTGAGGAGCTTCAGAGTCGTCTCCGGGATGCCGGCGCCGGAAGTCCCGCACCAGTTCGATTTGCTCGTTGACCCGGCTGAACTCTCGTTGCGACAATAGCGTCCAGAAACCGTGGCGAACAGCGACAAGCCACTCTAGCCTTTCCCTGTGAGTTCCACCAAAGGCCTCGCTCGACATTTCGACGAGTTGACTGCTGGCCTCGTCGTAGCGCGCCTGCGCCAGAAGACCGAGGTATTGCGCGGCCATGATCATTAGGTTGAAGCCTCTGACGCTGTACTCCTTCCACTCTACAGAGGCGGTCATGGTTCGCAGTTCATCCAGAAGGCACCCGTTACGCTCCAGAATCTCTTCGGAAACCGCCTCTTCGGCTGCGTTGGTCAACGCCATCGCGTAGCTGTGGGCGATTTCCTCGTCCGCGCCAAAGGTCAGATGAAGCCGACGGATTTCCGCCAGCAACGCGTTAATTCCACTCGGGTCCTTACTGTCGGCGCCAATAGTGTTCACGATAGCTCTGGCGAGCCCGCGGGCCGCCAGAACGCTCGCAGGTCTCGCTCGAACCTTCTCCCGCCATTGGTCGACCGAGCCGCGCTCGAAGTTTCCCTGCACCGTCCAACCACCTGCCTGCTTCCGATTAGGTTCCTTCTATAATGCCAAATGCCAGTGCTCTTTTGCATGGATGCCAGCACTCGTCTGGAGTCGATTCGTCCGTGCGTCCAACACCCTGGTTTCGCGCATTCAAGCCGCGTGGGCGTTTCAGCAGACGGCTAAACGATCGTAGGGGATATCATCTCCTTCGCAATCTGCCGCACGCTGGGACCCCGATCTCCCAGCGCTAGAACGCGCTATGCCCTCAAGCGCAAACACTTCCGGTCGATTCACGCGGAGGAATCAGGATTTTGGCGTCCCCAGGGGGATTCGAACCCCCGTTATCGCCGTGAAAGGGCGGTGTCCTAGGCCGGGCTAGACGATGGGGACGGAGCGGAAAACGCCTACTGCACTACTGTAACACGCCGGGCTTAGAGCGTCTTCAAGTAGGCGATGACGTTGGCTTTTTCTTCTTCCGAGAGCAGGTCGGCATAGGAAGGCATGCCGTTGCCGCCGGCATTGATGATGGCCTTGACGCTTTCGTCAGTGACCTTCTTGCCGTTCTTCAGCTTGTCCTTCTTGTAGAGGGCCTTGAGGCCGGGGCCGATCTTCTTCTCGTCGCTATCGGTGTTGTGGCAGACGCCGCACTGCTCGAACACCTCTTTGCCCTTGGTAGCATCGCCGGCCTTCTTGTCGGCGGCCGCCAAGGTGGAGGCCAGGAGCATCGCGATAGTGCCGGAGGTCAGAATCAGTTTGCGCATACTTTTTCAGTTTACAATCTTGCCGTGCGGCTCGCCAAGTCGCCGCTGGCAGGCCGCGTCAAGACGCGCCTGACACCAGAATGCCGGGTCACACTTGAAATCCCTGCATTCGCTGAATAATTCGACCGATCTGGAGCTGCATACGGACATACCAACCGATGCGTGAGCGGACGCGGTGGTTGCGCGCAAGCTGCAAGATGAAGGCGATTTAGGATTAAAGATGCTTCAAGCGCTCGACCGGACGATTTGGAATGGCGGGCAGCGAGCCCCAGGGCCGCCGTGCTGGAAGCGTGCAAGAATGGGAGCTTCCTATGAGCAAAGAACTGCACGAAGGAGATCCCGCCCCGGACCTCCGGATGGATGATGACGCGGGCCATCCGTTCCAGCTCTCCAGCCTGAAGGGAAAGCAGGACGTGGTGCTGTACTTCTATCCCAAGGCCGATACGCCCGGCTGCACCAAGGAAGCCTGCGAGTTTCGCGACAACTCACAGAAGTTCACGAAGAAGGACGCCGTGATTGTGGGCGTGTCGCCGGACACTTCGGCGTCGCAGCTAAAATTCAAGAACAAGTTCGATCTTCCCTTTACTCTGCTCGCCGATGCGGATCATAAGGGGGCCGAAACGTACGGAGTGTGGAAAGAGAAGAGCATGTACGGGAAGAAGTACATGGGCGTGGAGCGGACGACGTTCCTGATTGGTAAGGACGGGAAGATCAAGAAGATCTGGCCCAAAGTGAAGGTGGAAGGGCACGCCGAAGAAGTGTATGCGGCGCTGCAGTCTTTGTAACGCTGGCTTACGCGCGCGGCTCAGTTCAGACCGGCTTTTGCCAGCAGGTAGAGGATTGAGAGCACAATCACCAGGCCGGAGTACTCGATGAGTACACCGGTGTCGGGCTCCTCTGGCCAGTCCTTCTTGAACAGCTTGTAGATCACGCCCAGGCCGACCAGCAGCAGCAGAGTCTCTTCAGTGATCACCCACATCACCAGCACCACCGCGAGCACGATGGCGCGCTGTTTGCGGGTGAGAGCGCGGAATCCGCGGCCGCCATCGAGCTGCCAGACCGGGATCAGGTTGAACAGATTGATCAGCGCGCCGGCGTGCGCGAGTGCGAACCAGACTGGCTGCCCCGTCAGCAAGCCGGCGGCCCAGCAGAACAGCGCCGCGCCCAAACCCCAGATGGGACCGGCGAGCCCCACGCGAGCATCCTGGCCGACATTTTCGGGATAGGCTTTCAGGCTGATGAATGCGCCGAAACCGGGAATGAACATCGGCGCGGTGGCCGCGATCCCGTAGCGCCGCAGCCAGTAGACGTGGCCCATTTCGTGGACATAGATGGAGAGCACGAAACCGAGTCCGAACTTCCATCCGTACAGCACGCAGTAGAACCAGATGGCGATGAGCATGCTGGCCAGGGTCTTGATCTTGGTGAGGCCGAGCAGCAGGAGCTTGCCCTTGGTGAGCAGCAGCAGTGCGATGGTCTTGAACTTCCACAGAAGGACGCCGACCGGCCCGAGACGCGCGGCCCAGCGGGCGAACCTTCCGCTGGACTTGGGCGATTCTCCCGGCGATGGAGGCCCACCAAATTGAGCATCGATATTTTGGATACGGGCACGAGCCTCGGACGCTTCCGCCGAATCGGGCGGTACCAGTCCCAGCGCGCGCTCCCAGAAGTGACGAGCCGCGGCCCAGTCTCCGGCGCGTCCCGCCAGCGTCGCCTGCTCGCGCGCGGCCGCGAATTCAGTTTCATGAATCAAGCGGCCGCATTTAGAGCAGCGCAGGGAAGAGGCGGCGATGTCCGAGCCGCAGCGGGCGCACAGGATTCCGGTCTGAGCAGGCACTAAATCCTATTATCGCGCGCTATTTCACGATATAGTTCTTGTGGACCCAGGCGGCCGGCTTGGCGGCGTCGCGCGTTTCATACATCACGTTGTTCTGGGTTTCCTTGCGGATCACTTCCGTGCGGCTGGTGAGGCTGTCGGCCTGGGCGGCGGCTGATTCGGCATCGCGGATGGTATCCTTCACCGCGGCGATGCCCGGAGCCTCGAACCTGAGGTTAGCCTGACGGTCCGTCACCGCTTCCACGGCGCTGGCGCGCAGCAGCTTGGGCCACAGCTTCAGGAACAGATCGCGAGAGGCGTAGACATCGGCGCTGTTCACCTTGCCGTTGATCGCGAATGCGTAGCCCACCACGTCGTCCTTGCCATCGATCACCTTGGATAGCGCGGAGATGTAAGTGTCAATGGATTGGCGCACGGCCGGAGCTTCCAGGGTGAGCTGCATGCTGGTGAAAGATGGCGCGGCGCGCACGGTGCCCGCGACATTATGACTAAGCTTCGATTGCGCCTGAGCTACCTGATCCCACACTTCCGATTGATTGGCCTTCGACTTCACGGCCAGCTTCAACTCGCGAGTGGCCACGGTTTGGGAGGCGCCGTTGAACACGGCGGCCGATTCAGCTCCGCGTCCGGTCCAGCGGCCGTGCTCGACGCAGAACGCATCCAGCGCGACCTTGCCCGATTTTGAGGGCAGTATCATGTCGTTCTTCAAGGTGCGATCCTGGCGGCCGCCCTTGACGATGTCGCCCGATTGCACGTAGACTTCCGTGTCATCGGACACGTTCTCGATGGCCAGCTGGTTCACGTTGCCGGTCTCATAGACCATCACCTTGTGCTGGGCGATGGCCTCGTCGAGGGTAATCAGCTTGCGGTCCGAGCGATTGGGGCCGTGGACCAGATAGAGCGACAGGTTGTCATGAGTGTAAGGGCCGGAGATGCGCATTTTCACCGGCTGGGCGGCCAGCGGCAAGGCGGCGAATCCGAGAATCAGAGCGAGCGCACCGCGAGGGTGGAGTTTCATGAGTGGTTTCCTTTCGTTGGCCGGGGACGATTTTTCCACCGGGCTACTACTCCAATGCCGCCATGGCCCCAGTCCTTTCATTCCTCCGCTATATGAGGTGCGTGACCTGGGGCCGCCACATTTTTGATAAGCTGTTTGGACGCTTGGCAAATAGCCCGCCGAATCCCGCGCTGGAGGATGAGAATGCCGGTGGATAAAATCGTAACGATAGTGGGAATTTTCACTATCTCTCTGGTGGTGGTCAGCGCCGGGTTCCTGGTTGCTTTTGTATGGTCGCTGATGCGCGACCGCACGCCGCTGCTGGAGAGTCACTGGGGGGGCCTGGGGGGCGGGCTCAGCGGCTGGCGCGTTTCTCCCGCGCTTCTTTACCTGGCATGCACGATGGGATTTGCGCTGCTGGCCACTCTGCTGGTGTCACAACTTATCGGACAGGCATATCACGAGACCAGCCGCTCACTGGTGGATAAATATATGCCGGCGGTACGGGTAATGGTGCTCGAGAACGTGCGCGAGATTCAATCCTACGCCAAGGACAACAAAGTGGCGCTGAAGGGTATTGCCCCCACCTGCGATGCGCGAGATCGCGTGTGGGAGCAGATCAAGCTGGTGAATCCAGCGCTGGACGACGTCGAAGTCACAGTCGACGTTCCGGGGAACCTGTGCAGCGAACTTGGCAAGTTCCTGATGTCCAAATATGCTTCAGTGCGCGCCGAGATGACGAAAGAGAATATCTACAACGTTGGATTCTCGCTAAGGGACAACAAGCTGGTAATCAAGGGAACGGCACCCACGGCGGCGGCGGTCAACCGGGTTTGGGATCAGATCAAGCGAGTGAATCCCACGCCCAACGATATCGACGTGGATATTAAAGCGCCAAGCGCGGTTGCGCCGGCCGGGCGGTGACGAATGCCGATTCGGATCCAGGCTCTCAGCGAACCGTTTTGTGTCAGGCCGGATGGAGCGCCCGATCCGGCCCCGTTCGCGCGTTCGGCGGCGTATGACCAGTTGTTTGACGAGATGCTGCGCTATACCCGCGGAGAAACCGCGGGGCGATCATTCCTGATCTCGGGAAATCGAGGCGCCGGCAAGACCACGATGGTGACGCGCTGCATCGAGAACATCCAGAAAGAAATGCGCAACAGTACGAAGCCCCTGCGTCCGATTTACGTACGCTTGAACGGCCCGGATCTGTTGCGGCCGCGCCAGACCACCGACGATACGGCCGTGATGCTGCGCGAGGTGACCATCGCCCTGTACCGGGCGCTGGCCGATGAATTTTCGCGGGCATTTCATAACTGGTTCACGGTGCCGTCCAAGAATGAGCGGGCGATGCGAAAGCTGTTTGACGGAGTGGAACTGGCGGGCCAGCTTGCGGTAGAGCTGGACGGGTGGCCGGACCTCGCGACGTTGCGCCCGTATTGGGACCGCGCCGGACGGCTGGAAACCGGCGTGCTGTTTCCAAATGCCGACGGACAGAGACACAACCAGGGAATTCTGGAGTTGATCGCATTGTCCAGCGCGGGGCAAGCGTTTCAGCAGGTCTCCGGAGAGATGCAAGACAAGCGGCAAGCCGCCCTCAGCGCCGAAGACTCGCAGACCACGGGTATCGACTCGGCATTGAAATTGAAGGATCTGATAGCGCCGTTTATAGCCATTGGATCCGGTGCGGCGGCAGCAATCGGCGCGGGCGTTTTGAATACCGGTCCGGTGACCTCGCTGCTGTCGGGATGCGTGGTCGCGCTTGCCTCCGCAGTCACGTTTCGCGTCTCGCGCTCACGGACCCGCGGAGCCAAAGTGACGCAAGAAGTAACCTTTCTGCCCAACCGCGATGTTGCATCGCTGGGACGGATTTTGCCTCTGCTGGTGGAGCGCATCCGGGCCGCGGGCCTCGCTCCAATTTTCGTGGTGGACGAGCTCGACAAGGTAGACCGTCTGTTTGACCGGATGCGCGATTTGGTGAAGCATCTGAAACAATTCGTCACGGAACATTCGTTTTTTTGTTTCATTACCGAACGAAGCTATTTTGAGCAGTTGGCAGGGGACTTTGCCGACGGGGGATACCCGGAAGAATATACGTATTTTACGGACAGGCTGTTTGTCTGTTTCACCGCGCAGGCCCTGCATGAGCACCTCCGGGATTTATTGGTAATCGAATACCCCGCGGCGGACCAGCTGGAGACACTCAGTATCGAAAAAGCGCTCTTGCCCTTCATTCTCTTGAGGCGCTCCCGGCTCCACATGTTTGACCTGGTGCGGGAACTGGACGCGTTGTTCACGGGCCGGACACTGACGCTGCCGCCAGGGACGCTGCGTACCCAGGTGTTCCGGTATC
>JALYHQ010000039.1 GCA_030776455.1 Acidobacteriota bacterium
CCCGTGGATCAGGAACAGAACCGGGTACTTTCGCGCTGCATCGAAGCCCGGCGGCTTCACCACAAAGCTATCCACCCGCGCTTTCTCGGCCCCTTCCACCGAGAACTCCTCAAGCGGTGTAAGCGCGTAATCCCCAAGCAGCGCGTCATTGAGATGCGTGAGCGCGACCGGCGTCCCTCCCGACGACGCGGCGCGAAAGATCTCATTCGGATGCGACCCGCTTTGCTCGCTATAAATCATGGTCTTCCCATCCGGTGTGAACTGAATGTCATCCAGCGTGCTCGCGCCCGACGCGATCACTTTGGTGGCTCCACCCCGGGCCGGGATCATTTGGATCACTTGCCGCCCGCGATCCTCCACCGTGAAAAACAAGCGCGCCGAATCGGGCGACCATGCGTAGCTCTGCACCGGGCGGTCCAGCGTATCCGTAAGCACTTCCAGCTTGCCGCTGGATCGCTCGCACATTACCAGCCGCCACGAATCGCTCTCATATCCGGCGCGCGCCTGGCTGCGGAACGCGATCAGCTTGCCGTCAGGCGAGTACAACGGACCCCCGTCGGCCCCCGGACTCGTGCTGATCTTCTTTGGCTCGCCCCCACTGATCGCCACCGTAAAGATATCCGAGTTGGTGCTGACCGCCAGTATCGGATCGGCGTTCATGGCGTACGCCACCTCCGACGAATCCGGCGAAATGGCGTAATCGTCGGGCCCGCCGAGTGAAAACGGTGGCACGTCCCGGTCGCCGGGCGTGAGATCCTTCACCGGTCCGCCATCCACGCCGGTCACCATCAGGTGCGAGCGCCGCTTGCTCTGCCACTGGGTCCAGTGCCGGTACAGCAGCGATGTGTAGGAGCGTGCCTTTACCTTGCTTTTCTGCTCGGCGTCCAAACGCGCTTTGTTGCAAGCATCGTCCGGGCAGTCTGGATAAACATCGCTGGTGAAGACCAGCTTCTTGCCGTCCGGCGAGAAAAGCACGCCGCCGGCTTCGGTCGAAATCGACGTCACTTGCTTGGGCTCGGACCCGTCGGCATTCATGGTCCACACCTGTGACCCGCCGGCTCGGTTTGAGATGAATGCAATGCGCTTCGAATCGGGCGACCAGCGCGGCCGCTCATTCACCGAACCCTGTGTAGCGATGGCGCGCGGCACACCCCCCGCCAGGGATACCACGTAGATCTGTTTCGGCTTGGTGTTCTGCTCTACGTCTACCGTCTGCACCGTGAACGCAACCAGTTTGCCGTCTGGAGACATCAGCGGCTCGCTGATGCGCTGCACTTTCAGCAGAGCGTTCACATCAAACGGCCGGTTGCCCGCATACAAGGCAGCCGTAGCGAGCAGCACGCACGCAATTCGCTTCATATGGTCGATTGTAGCCGGATGGAACGGGTTAATCGGTGGCGGGACGCGGGGGATTCGCCCAGTGGGCTGCGGGGTCGTGGCCGAAGACGATTACGCCTTTGGCGTTCCAGCCCAGACCGGCTCGCACGTCGGCGGGACAGTAACGCAGAGTAAGGCCGCAACGGCGGCGATTCGACTGGTTCGCTTCGGAACCGTGGAGGAGTAAATCGCTGTGCAGAGACATCTCGCCCGCTTCGAGCTCGACATTCACGGGCTCGCCGAATCGATCGGCGTCTATTACGGTCTGATTGAGGACATTGGTATCGTCGTCCTCGCTGAGCGTATAGGTTAAGTGGCCGAAGCGGTGAGTGCCGGGAATGTAGCGCATGCATGCGTTCTCGACTGTGGCATCGTCGATGGCGAGCCAGGCAGTGACGGCCTTCGACGGGGTTAACGGCCAGTAACTGGCGTCCTGGTGCCAGGAGACGCGCTTGCCATCGCCGGGCATCTTGCAGAAGAAGTGGGAGCCCCAGGCGATGACATCGTCGCCCAGAAGATCTTTCACATATGCGACGATACGCGGATGCGTAAGCAAGTCATAGACGCGGCCATGGCGCAAGTGCGCGGTGCTGATTGAGTAGCTGTTACCTCCAGCGGCGAGAGTCTCGGCGAGCAGCTTGTCGAAGTACACACGGATAGCCGCAATTTCCTCCCTGTCGAAGATGCGCAGCGGCTTCAGGTAGCCATTGCGATTGAAATCGGCGACTTGTTTACGACTCAGCGTGGATGGGTCGGTCACCGTGGACGGGTGGAACCGAAGATCGCGCTCAATCTTGCTGAGCTCGTCGGTCTTCGGGATGAATGCGCCCACGCCCAAGTCAGTGTAACGCATCATCGACTAACCCGCGCTCACTCACCTCTTCGGCCGCGGTCTCAACCGGTGCGAACCTTTTTCACCTGGCTCTTTCTCGCCCGTAAGGCGAGCCTCGGGCTCACCCGCTTCGGCCTGTGCGTTCTCAATCTCGGAGTTGACCGTGCCGCCGATGAGAATCGCCGCACCCGTGACGTAGAGCCAGAGCATCAGGATGATCACCGCACCCAGCGACCCATACGTCGCGCCGTAGCTGTTGAAGAAGTGCAGGTAGCCCTTGAAGAGCAGCGAGATCAGCAGCCAGAGTACGATGGCGACAATGGCGCCGGGGATGGTGTGCAGCCATTGCAGTCCGTGCAGATCCGGAGCGAATCGATAGAGCAGCGTGAATGCGAGCAGGACAAAGGCCAGCACAATGGGCCACTGAACGATCTGCCACGTCTCATGGAAGAAGGACTCCAAACCCAGATGGCTCGCCAGAAAATCCCCGATCACGTCGCCCGCTAGAACGATCAGCAGCGCGGAGATGATGAACACCGCCAGCGCAATGGTCAGGACCAGGGAGACGATCTGAGACTTCCACCAAGGACGAGCCTCGGTGACGCCGTAGGCCCGGTTCAGGCCGTTCATTACCGCGCTCATCCCATTGGAAGCGGCCCACAGAGCTGCGATCAGTCCAAAAGACAGTTTGCCGGACCCCGCGCCGGCGCGAATCTGCGCCAGCGTGTCCACCACTAACTGCCAGGCGCCAGAGGGCAGAACCGGACGGCTGTACTCCAGCAAATGATCGACGATCTGGCTGCCGGTCTTAGCCAAGCCGAGCAGCGCGGAAACAAAGATCAGAAGCGGAAACAGCGCGAGCAGGAAATAGTACGACAATTTGGCGGAGCTGCCCAGCACGTCGTCTTCGTCGATGTCACGCCACACGCGGCGGGTGATCGTCGCGAAGGAGAGTTTGACGGCCTTGCGAAGAAAGGGTGGCCGGGAAGTCTCGTTTACGCCGTCCATAATTCATCGAGTGTAACTGAGCGGCGTGCTCCTCGCGGTAGGATTTGGATATGGCACGCATTGAAGGGGTTTCGGACCAGCAAGCCGGAATGCTCACCCGATTCGCGTTCTGGATGGCTCGACGCAAAGTCGGCAAGGTCCCCGACCCCATGCGAGTTTGGGCGCATCACCGCGCCATTTCGATGGCGTCGGGCGGTTACGAATACTGGCTGGACCGCGCCAGGCTGGTAGACGCCCGCCTGAAAGCCTTGGCCGGAATCAAAGCCGCGATGATGGTGGGATGTCCGGTCTGAATCGACATCGGCTCTGCCGTCGGCAGGGCATCGGGAGTTAGCGAGGAGCAGTTGCGAGAACTGTCGCGATTCGAGATCGGCAGGTCTTTCTCGGACCGCGAGAGGCTCGTCATTGAGTACGCCGTCGAGATGACCAAGACCCCCATGAACGTTCCTGACGCACTGTTCTCTCGCCTGCAGGCCGAGTTCGACGGGCCGCAACTGGTTGAGCTCACGGCGTCCATCGCGTGGGAGAACTACCGCGCGCGTTTCAATCACGCCTTCGGCCTGGAGGCGCAGGGATTCTCGGAAGGCGCATTCTGCGCATTGCCAGGGCGCTGACGCGATGAGATTCGCGCGGCTCGTATTCCTCATCGCCGGCATCTACGGACTCCTGCCGCTGGTGCCTGTGTATTTTCTGGAATCTCAAATCGTGCCTCCAATAACGCATCCCGAGTTCTTCTACGGCTTCGCGGGCATCGCCATCGCATGGCAGATCGCATTCCTCGTGGTCGCTCGCAACCCGGTGCGCTTCCGCCCCATCATGGTGGCCGCCATCATAGAAAAGACCAGCTACGGACTGGCCGTGGTGATCCTGTACCTGCTGAACCGCCTCGCGCCCCTCCCGACAGCAATCGGCGCGGTGGACCTGCTCTTCGCCGTCCTCTTCGCCGCCGCCTACGCCTTCACCGGAATGCAAGTGGCCCCAGTGCGGAGACCTGCGTCCGTGCGCTGATCCGCAGTACAATACCCGTTTGCTCCCACAATTCCCCACGAGGTAACCATGTTTGTTCCTTTAACCCCGATCCGCTGCCTGCATCGGGCCGTCGATCTGTTCGGCGGCCGAACCGGCATCGTCTCGGGCGCGCGGCAGTTCACCTACGCGCAGTTCGGAGAGCGCTCGGAGCGCCTCGCAACCGGTCTCGCCGCCACGGGTATCCGCCCCGGCGATCGCGTCGCCTATCTCAGCTTCAACAATCATCAGTTGTTCGAAGGCTATTACGGCGTGGTGCAGGCGCGCGGTATCGTGATGCCGCTCAACGTGCGGCTGTCGCCGGTGGAGTTGGTGAATATCCTGAACCACTCCGGCGCACGCATGCTGATCTTTGAAAATGACTTTCTCCCGCTGATCGAAAAGCTGCGCCCGGAATGTCCCGGCATCCACCGTTTTGTCACCATCGACGAAAAGACCCCGCTGGCCGACCTCACCTACGAAGAGCTGATCGATCAGGGCCACCCCGAGCGCGCCGACATCTTTCAGTTCGACGAGAACTCCGTCGCCGAGTTGTTCTACACCAGCGGCAGCACCGGGACGCCTAAGGGCGTCATGCTCTCCCACCGCACGCTGTACCTCCACGCGCTCTCCGTCAGCGGCATGTTCAAAAACATCGACACCATGGTGGATCTCCACACGATACCCATGTTCCACGCCAACGGCTGGGGACGTCCGCAGGCATCCACCATGCTCGGCGTCAAGCAGGTGATGGTCCGGCGGTTCGAGCCAACTTTCGTGTTCCAGCTTATCCAGGAGCACAAAGCCACCGACATGAGCCTGGTGCCCACGATGGCGAATGCCCTGCTGAATGCTCCCGATCTGCACCAATACGACCTGTCCAGTATGCAGCGCATCATGCTGGGCGGCGCCGCTTCTTCGCCCGAACTGGTGGAGCGCATCGAGCGCGCTTTTCCCGGCTCGGAGGCGTTCGGCGGCTACGGCTTGACCGAAACCGCGCCCGTTTTAACGTCGGCGCGCCTGAAACCCGGCCTGGAGTTCGCCGACGAGAAGGACCGCTACCGCCGCCAGGCCATGGCCGGCTGGCCCGTGCCCGGCGTGCAGGTTCGCGTGGTGGATTCCGAAATGCACGACGTGCCGAAGAATGCCCAATCCATTGGCGAAGTAGTGGCCATGGGCGATCACATTATGGAGGGTTACTATAACGAGCCCGATGTCACCGCGCAGGTGATGACCGGACCCTGGTTCCACACCGGCGACATGGGCGTCTGGGACGAGCAGGGCTTCATCCACATCGTGGACCGGAAGAAAGAGATCATCATCAGCGGCGGCGAAAACATCTCGTCGCTCGAGGTGGAGAAGGCCATCTTCGCGCATCCTGACGTGTACGAGTGCGCGGTGGTGGCCGCGCCACATGAAAAGTGGGGAGAAGTTCCAGTAGCCGTGGTGGTGCGGAAACCCGGCGCGACGCTCACCTGCGAGGCTCTCCTCGAGTTTCTAGGGGAACGGCTGGGCAAGTTCAAGATGCCGCGCGTGATCGAGTTCAGCGATGAGCCGCTGCCCAAGACCGGCACGGGCAAGATCCGCAAGCTGATCCTGCGCGAGAAATTCTGGGAGGGCAAGGAGAAACGGGTGCAAGGCTGAACGTACCCGAATCCGCCCGATTTGCGTCTAATGGAAACGGTGAAAGCGATTCTATCCGGACTCGCCTGCGCGTCCATGCTGCTGGCTCAACATGGCCCAGTATCGCCGGACCGCTATCCCAGCTCCGGCATCCCGCGTATCGGAAAGAAGACCAAGAAGACTGGCGCTGACGGGAAACCAGTCGCCAACCCTCATATCCTCGGTATCGTGAGAAAAGTGGGCGCCGAGACGCTTGAAATCGAAGCCGACGATTCCAGGTTCGTCTCCATCGGACTCACTAAGACCACCACAAAGCCGGATGGTCTGAAAGCCGGCGACCGCGTGGATGTGGAAGTCACTCAAGATGACGAAGGCCGCTACACCGCCGTCGCCATTCAGCCCGGCGAGAAACCCAAGGAGCGCGCCGGAGTTGCGCCACCGGCTCAGCCCAAAAACCCTCCCGACGCGCCCGAAGAGGTGGATCGTCCAGCCACCGTGGCTGCTCCCAGCGGTCCGCTGTACGAGAAAGGCGATCCTGGCCCTCCGAAACTGAAGCGCGGTATCCCCGCGCCGAAAAAATCCAGCGCGCCGCTCGTCGAAGTACCACCTGAAGCAGCGGCAGCAGCTGCGGCAGCGCCGCCGGTCACTTCACCCCCCGCGGCGCCCGCCGTCGAAAAACCCGGCGATCCGCGCGTGGCGCTCATTGAAAAAGCCCGCGCCGCCGCTGGCACTTACCTCGATTCGCTGCCAAACTATCTCTGCCGCCAGATCACCACGCGTTACCGGAGCCTGAGTCATCACATAGATTGGCAGCCCATCGACGTGGTTACCGCCGACGTGATTTATCAGGACCACAAGGAGCAATACGACAACCTAACCGTAGGCGGCAAAGCCCTCAAGAAGGGACAGGCAGTCCCCGGGTCGTGGTCGCGAGGAGAATTGGGCGGCATGCTGGGCGAGCTGTTCTCCCCGGCCAGCGGGGCCGAGTTTCATTTCGTCAAGGACTCCACCATCGCCGGAACACCGGTCTCAGTCTACGATTTTGATATCGCGCGCGGGCGCTCCTCATGGACCATCCAGCTGCCTGGGCAGTACATCGAATCCGCGCACCGCGGCTCCGTGTGGCTCGAGAAAAGCACCGCCAACGTCCGCCGCATCGAAATCGAAGGCGTCGATATCCCGGAGGCCTTCCCGCTGGACAAGGTTGAGGCGGCCGTGGATTTCGACAACCTCGCCATCGGCGGGAATAAGTACCTGGTCCCGGTGCACGCCGATCTGCTGGCGTGCTTCCGGGAATCGACCCAATGCGAGCGCAACACCATCGATTTCCGCAACTACCGCCGCTTCGGCGCAGGGTCCACCATCACGTTCCACTAGGGTAAAAGCACGACGCGCACGGATTCAATGCCGATCAAACAACGATGGATCTGCCCACGCCGAACAGCTCGTGATAACGCTCCGGCAGCTTGACCGGCTTCATATCGCGTCCCAGAAAGATGTGCTTGGTCCCTCCGGTGGCCAGTTTGCGATTCTCCCCGCCCTCGCGAAACTCGTAATGAAATTCAACCATGCGCCGATTCGCCGCCGCAATGCGCGTGCTCACCACGATCTCGTCGTCATAGCGGGCCGGCGCCGCGTAGCGGCAGTGCGCTTCTGCCACCGCTAGCCGCACGCCGTCTTCCGCTTCCATATCCTTGTAGCGAAACCCAAGCGAACGGCAATATTCGGCCCGCCCTAGTTCCATCCACACCAGGTAGTTCGCGTAATAGACCACGCCCATCTGGTCGGTCTCGGCATACCGCACCCGAAAGCGCGTTTCGTGAATTCGCATGCCCGCGGGACTCAGTAGCCCTTCACCTTATCCACAACGTTGAGCAGCGGCTCGCCGCGATCGAACCGCAGAATATTATCTTTCAGCAGCACCATCCGCCGCGCGTCGATTCCGTCGGATTGTCCCGCGATGTGCGGCGTGATGATCACATTCTCGAACTTCCACAATGCGTGACCCTTGGGCAGCGGCTCAGGATCGGTAACGTCAAGTCCCGCACCCGACAAGCGGCGCGAGTCCAGCGCCTTGACCAGCGCGCCGGTGTTGTAGACTTTTCCGCGCGACACGGCGATAAAATACGCGCCCGGCTTCATCTCCTCGAACTGTCTCGGACCGATCATGCCCTCGCTCTGGGGCGTGTGCGGAGCGGAAATAAAGACCACGTCCGCCAGCGGCAGCACGGTATCGATCCTGTCCGGCGGCACCATGCGGCTCACGTATGGATTCAACGGCATTTCCTTGGGGTCCACACCTATCACGGTCATCCCAAACGCATGCGCCCGCTGCGCGATTTGGGATCCAATTCCTCCTACACCCACGATCACCGCTGTCTTTCCGCGCAGTTCCACCGGCTGGTACCGGTTACCCGCAAGGTTTTCCGTGCTCTTTTGCGGGATGATCTGGTGCAGATCGCGGGTCAAAGCCAGCAACAGCGCGAATGCGTGATCCGCGATTTCCGGACCCTGAATGATCTTGCAGTTGGTAAGCGTCACGTTGCTGTTGGTGAACTCGGGAAAGCGCAGATGTTCCACTCCAGCGCTATATAACTGCACCCATTTGAGTTTCTTGGCCGCGCTGAACTGCGCCGCATCGATGCCGCCGAACAGCGCGTCCGCATCCGCCAGTTGCTCCAGCGAACGCGTCCGGTCCACCGCCTCCACAGTGACATTTGGCGATACCGCGCCCAGCTCGCGAATAGCGGCGGGCGTCAGGCCCATCACGACGATCTTCTTGTGTTCGGCGCCCCACAGGCCCGCCGCCAGCGCCACTAATACAGTCAAACCGGTACGCAAGTTCCGACCCTCCCCGAGATTCGAAATTGTACCATCGCTGAAACCGGGACCGCGCGAGACCAGTCTGATACTATGACAGCGTGCGCGTGAAGGTGTTGTTTTTCGGCATGTTAAGAGACATCGTGGGAACCTCGGAAGATTCGCTGGAGCTGGCCGAAGGCGAGTCCGTTGCGGCCGTATTTGAGCGGTATGCCGGCCGCTATCCGCGCCTGGGAGAGACGGCTTCGAGTATCGTTCTGGCTCGCAATCAGGAGTTCTGTGACCGCTCCACCGTCGTCACTGAAGGAGACGAGATTGCGTTTCTTCCGCCCGTCAGCGGCGGATCTGACCTCTACACGCACCAGATCGCCGATTCCGATACCGGCCACTTTTTCGCGTTAACACGGCAGCCCATCGACGCAGCCGGCATCACCCGCCGTCTGTTGCGCGGCGAGGACGGCGCCGTCGTAAATTTCGAAGGCGTCGTGCGGAACAACACCAAACGCCGCCCGACGCGCTTTCTCGACTACGAATGCTATGAGCCCATGGCCGTGAAGACCATGGCGCAAATCGGACGCGAGATTGCCCGGTCGCACTCCATCGGCAGTATCGCGATGGTGCACCGCCTGGGACGTATGGAAATCGGTGAAACCAGCGTGGCTGTCGTGGTCACCGCGCCGCATCGGCGCCCCGCATTCGAGGCCGCTCTCGAAGGCATCAACCGGTTGAAGCGCCTGGTGCCCATCTGGAAAAAGGAGCATTTCGCGGACGGCGAAGTCTGGGTGGAAGGAGATTGGGACGAATCGGTCCTGCCCAAGTGATTCGTAGCGGAGTGTTTCGACGTATCCGACTTCTGGTTTTTCTCGCGCTGGCCTTTGGTGCGCTCGCAATCCCCCAGGAAGATGTGTTCCGTGTGGACGTGCGCCTGGTCCGGCTGCTCGCCAGCGTCAAGGATTCCTCGGGCCGCCTGATCGGATCGCTCGGCAAGAGTGATTTCACCATCTTGGATAACGGCGTCGCGCAGCAAATTTCCCTCTTCGAGCATCACACTGAGCAGCCGCTCTCCATTGCCCTGCTCATCGATACCAGCGGTTCCACCGGCAAGGAACTTCGCTATGAGCTCGATTCCGTGGAGCGCTTCTTGAACGCTCTGCTGCGCGAGGGCAATACCAGCGATGCCGTCGCGCTCTACAGTTTCAACTGGCAGGTGACGCTGCTCAACAGTTTCACGCGGCGTATGGGCCGCATCGAAAGCAACTTGCGCGTGTTGAAGTCCGAAGGGGGAACCTCGCTGTACGATGCCATCTACCTCGCCTCCCGCGATCTCGAAATGCGCGAAGGGCGCCACGTTATCGTTGTAGTCACCGACGGCGGAGACACCACCAGTACCAAGACTTATCACAATGCTCTCGAAGCGGCCCAGGTCGCCGACGCGGTGATGTATCCGGTGCTGGTGATGCCCATCACCAACGACGCCGGCCGCAATATCGGTGGCGAGAACGCACTCACCACGCTGGCCGCCAGCACCGGTGGCCGCGTCTTCTCTCCCAGCCTGGGCGCCGAGCTCGACAACGCGTTTTCCGACATCCTGCGCGAGCTGCGCACCCAGTATTTGATCGGTTTTTATCCCCGAAACACTCCCGCCACAAAGGATCGCTTTCATAACCTTCGTGTAAACGTGCGCACCCCGGGTTTGCGGGTGATCACCCGCAACGGTTACTATGGAGACTCTGATCAACCCAGCGGAAAAACGCATCCGCCGCGGTGAAATCCAGGATCACATGGCATCTAAGGGCGCGAAATCGAAGACTCGGGCACCCGAGCAGACTTTCGAAGAAGTTACCTACCTGCGCTATCTCATCGATAACGAGGTTCCCGTGCGCATCCGCCTCAGCAATAATGAGGAGGTGCAGGGACTCGTTGAATTCTTCGACGTGAACTTCATCCGCATTACTCGCACTGGATCTCCCAACCTGTTTCTCTACAAGCACGACATCAAGTATCTTTATGAGGAGTTCAGCCGCGCTTCGCGGTAGGCATGCCCTCCTATCTGGACACCGCCGCCGAGATCGCGCGCGAAGCTGGCGCGCTCCTGTCGACGTTTTTCGAGCGCCGCGTCAGCTTTGAACTGAAGGGCGAGCATGACCTGGTAACCGAAGCCGACCGGGCTTCCGAAAAACTGGTAGTGGAGCGTCTGCGTACGCACTACCCGTCCCACTCCATAGTGGCTGAAGAAGGCGGAGGCCACACGGGCACGTCCTCCGAATTCCGCTGGTACGTGGATCCCCTGGATGGAACCACCAACTTTGCGCACTCGTTTCCGGTTTACAACGTCACGCTTGCGTTGGAACACAAAGGCGATCTCATTGCGGGCGTGATATTCGATCCCACCCGCCAGGAGATGTTCGCAGCCGAGCGCGGCGGCGGCGCGCACCTCAATAACCGGCGAATCCGCGTGTCTAAGGTGGGCCGTCTGGAGGATTCGCTGCTAGTCACCGGATTCCCAAGCCGCAAGCGCCATCAGAACGTGAACATTCACTTCTACTACCAGCTCGCGATGATGACCCACGGCGTGCGCCGCACCGGGTCGGCGGCCATTGACCTCGCTTACGTAGCCTGCGGTCGCCTGGACGGCTTCTGGGAGTTCAGTCTGAACCCTTGGGACATTGCTGCCGGCGTGCTCTTGGTGCAGGAAGCCGGCGGCGCGTGTTCCGATATGCACGGCGCGCCCCTCAACCTGCTCGATCCCCACATACTGGCGGACAACACCGCCATCCACCAGCCTTTGCTCACCCTCTTCGCCGAGATCTTCGCAGGCCGTTATCGCGACGGGCTCCCCCAGTTGCCCTGATCTCAGTGCGAAATATTCCCCGGCCGCATTCCCTTCCCCAGCTCGAACACCGCCCCTACCGCGCCAACCGCGCATGTCTGGCGAGTCATCCCATTCAACTGCCGGATGCGGTACACCGCCTCAATCCCCGTGCAATGCGCGCCCAATAAATTCTGAACTCCCGCTTCGCGCAGCTTCCCAGCCGTCCACGCCAGCTTTTCATCATCTAGCTGGTACAAATGAAACCCGCCCAGCACCGCATGCACCGGCGCCGCCCGTACCATTGACCGTGCATACTCCAGGGTGTTCGCAATTCCCGCATGGCCGCACCCCGAGAGCACCACCAGACCCTGATCCGTATCCGCCACCAGCGACATATCCTCCGGGATGTTGTCTTCCACCCAATGCTCCCCCAGCTTCACTTCCACCCCGGGATTCCAGTTATGCTCCGGATATTTTCGCGGCACCGGTCCAGTCAGCCAAAGCCCCGGCGCCAGTTCCACTGGATGATCGTATTCCGCTACGCGTCCCCCCAGCCCTTCATACTCGCGCAGCGCTTTGACCACGAAATCCGCCGCACCTCCGCCTTTCCTCCGGCGATCCAGGAAGATGCCTTTCCCCGCATGAACTCGACCCAGAGCACCAGGATTCGCGCGCCGCAGCGTCACCAGACCGCCCGTGTGGTCGCCGTGATTGTGGCTCAGAATCACGTCTTGCACGCCCGCTAGATCCACGCCCATCGCGCGCGCGTTGGTGAGCACTGTGTCGGGATGCGCTCCGGTATCGAAGAGGTACCGATGACCGTCGGCCTCCACCAGCGCCGCGAATCCCCATTCGCCGATCCCCTCTTCATCCGCCAGCATTGTGGAGAGCACCTCAATGCGTAACGTTCGCACTCGATGCGTGTTCTGTGCAAAGGCGCAAGCCGACAAGATCAGAAATGCGGTGACGAAGGGTTTCATCGCTCTCCAGCATAATCCAAATCACAGTCCCGGCCCACCATCGCGGAGTGGGTGTCGAAAAATCTTCAGAACCATATTGACGCGGAGTTCAGTATGCGCTATAACACGGAGGTCCCATCAATTTTCATAAGCTGCAAATCACAGCGAGAGAGTGTTCAGCATGTCCGCTGCGTATATCGCCCTGTCAGAGATTCCGCGGATCGAGCCCGAGCTTTTTGATCCTTCCCAGGACGCGGTCCTGCGAGACTTGGCCCACGCTTTGCGCCAGCCGCTGGGCGCGATCGAAGCCATCGCGTATTTTTTGAATATGACGCTTCCCCCCGGCCAGCCCGAAACCAGCCGTCACCTGCTGCGCCTGCAAGAACTGGTGGAAGAATCCAACTCCATCTTGTGCGCGGCGTTACGCGACTCGCATCGCCAGCCCTCGTAGGGCCTGTTAAGCGCCTTCCAACTCGCGCAACCTCTTCTCCATTTCCGCCACTTCTCTTCTGAGTTCCCCCAATCGCCCCAGTTGCGCCAGTTGCTCCAGATACTCCCGCAGCGGCCGCGCCGGCTTTCCCCACATCACTTGCCCTCTGCGCACGATCTTCGAGGTCAACACTCCCGCTCCAGATCCCAGCACGGCTCCCGCTTCAACCCGTGCCTTATCGCCAATCCCCACCTGCCCTCCAATCACCGCGTGATCTCCCACCACCACGCCTCCCGACAGCCCTGTCTGCGCCGCAATCACCACGTGCTTTCCGATCTCGCAGTTGTGCCCGATATGCACCATGTTGTCGATCTTGGTCCCTTCGCCGATCCGCGTGACGCCCAGCGCCGCGCGATCCACGCAGCTGTTCGCCCCAATCTCCACGTCATCGCCAATCTCCACCCGCCCGATCTGGGGAAACTTCTCGTAACGTCCGCCAGCCAGCACGAATCCAAAGCCGTCCGCTCCCAGTACACACCCTGAGTGCAGCGCTACTCGATTTCCAATTGTCACCGCGTCGTAAATCGAAACGTTCGCATGTAATACGCAGTCAACTCCGATCCGCACGCCGGGCCCGATCGAGCAGCCCGCGCCGATGCGTGTACGCCTCCCGATCTCCGCGCCGCTGCCGATCGAAGCGTGCGGTCCCACTACCGCGTCCGCGGCCACGCGCGCATCGCTCGCGATCGCCCCGGTTTGATGCACGCCTGGAACCGGCGCCGGCGCCGGATGCAGCAGCGCAATCACACGCGCGCAGGCGGCTCGCGGATCGGACACTCGGATCAGCGTGCGCCCCGCTGGAAAACCCGCGCTCACCAACAGGCAGCCGGCTAATGAACTCGCTGCGGCGCTTTCGCCTTTGCGCCCCGCCGCGAAAGCCAGGTCGGACGCCGATGCCGAATCGAGTGGCGCAACACCGCTTATTTCCCTGTCGCCTTCGCCTTCCCACTCCGCCCGCAGATGTCCGGCGATTTCCGCTACTCGCACTTATCCCTCCCGCTGGGAATGCCCTGTATCATACAAGCTTATGCCAGTAGATCCGTCGGCCAGCGTGGCGCATACCGCCCGCGTGCATCCGGACGCCCGCATCGGCCCGCAATGCGTAATCGGAGAATACTGCATCGTCGAATCGGATGTCGTCCTCGGCGCATTCTGCAAGCTGGAGGCCTACGCTTACGTCAAGCGCTGGACCACGCTCGGCGAGCGCAATGAGATTTCGGCCGGCACCGTGCTCGGTACCGATCCCCTTGATAAAGGCTTCACTGGAGAGCGCAGCTACTTGCGGATCGGCGATGCAAACAAGATCCGGGAGCATTACACCATGTCGCGCGGTACCCAGCCCGAAAGCGTCACCGAGATCGGCAGCGGCAACTACATCATGACCTCGGGCCACATCGCCCACAACTGCCGGATTGGAAATAACACCGTGATCGCCAGTTGCGCGTTGGTGGCCGGGTACGTGGAAGTGGAAGATGAAGCGTTCATCTCCGGCGGCGTGGTGGTCCATCAGCACTCCAAGATCGGACGCCTGGCCATGATTGGCGGCAACACGCGCGTCAACAGCGACGTGCCCCCATTTTTCCTGTACACGGATTTCAACGTGGCCGCCAAGGGTCTCAACCTCGTGGGCCTCCGCCGCGCCGGATTCAAGCATGCCGATATCGCTGCGTTGAAGGCCGCATACCGGATTCTCTACCGTTCCGGCCTGAAACTGGAGGATGCACTGTCGAAGATTGAGACCGAAGTCCCCACCGAACACACCCGCCACCTGGTGTCATTTATCCGGTCGAGCAAGCGTGGAATCTGTCGTGAGTAACTACGGGAGGATTTCTTGAAGAAGACGGAGCTCGCACGGAGTCTCGGCCTGCTCGACTCGATAGCCATCGTCATCGGTGTCGTGATCGGCGGCGGTATTTTTCTGGTCCCTAACCTGATCGCGCGCAGCCTTCCGTCCGCCACCTCCATCATTGGTGTCTGGCTGTTCGCCGGCGTGGTCTCATTCTTCGGAGTGCTGGCCTGCGCCGAGCTCGGCGCCGCGCTGCCCGCCACCGGCGGCCAGTACGCGTTCCTGCGCGAGGAATATGGCCCGCTCGGAGGCTTCCTCTGCGGCTGGTCCATGTTCCTGGTGGCGCGCACCGCGCAAGTTGCGTGGCTCGCCGTTACCATGACGCTCTACATCTCCTACTTCGTCCCGCTGAGCGCTACGCTGGCCAAGCTGCTGGGCCTCGCAATACTCGCCGTGTTCACGTTGATCAACTATCGCGGCGTCACCGCGGGCGCGCTGGTTCAGAAGGTTTTCACGCTGGCCAAGGTAGCCGGGCTCGCGATACTGATTGGCGGCGCGTTTCTACTGCCGCATGCATCCGCCCCTCCGCCGCCTGCACTCACCGTCCCGTTCTCGCTTGGCAGCTTCGGCGTCGCTCTCATCGCTTGCCTTCTGGCCTACGATGGCTGGGTGCAGATGACCTTTGTCGCGGGCGAAATTCGCGATCCGAAGCGGAATATCCTGCTGGCCCTTTCCATCGGCGTGGCCGCTTGCATGCTGCTCTATGTGCTCGCCAACGTCGCTTATTTGCGCGTGCTCACCATTCCGGAAATCGCCGCGAGCGACCACGTCGGCGCCACCATGGCCGAACGTACCTTAGGGCCATGGGGAGGAAAGCTCGTCTCATTGATCATCATGCTCTCCATCGCCGGCGCGCTGAACGGATGCTTCCTGACCACCCCGCGCATATACTTCGCGCAGGCTCGCGATGGCTTGTTCTTCAAAGCTTTCGGGGAAGTGCATCCGCGCTTCGGGACGCCCGCTTACGCCATCGCCGCGCAAGCCCTGTGGGCCGCTGTTCTGTTAATCAGCGGCTCTTATGAATGGCTCATGGATTACGCGATGTTCGCCATCTGGCTCTCTTATGCCGCCATGGTCGCCGGCGTCATCGTCCTGCGCCGCAAGCGCCCCGATCTTCCGCGCCCCTACCGCATGTGGGGCTACCCATACACGGCATTAATCTTTGTCGCCATCGCCGTTCTCTTCCTCGTCAACACGCTAGTGAACCGGCCCCTCCCATCCCTCATCGGCTTGGCCCTGATCGCAGCCGGAATCCCCGTCTACTACCTGTTTGTAGGGCGGCGCCCCCGCCCCGCAGCTGGCTCCCCAAGTTAAATATGCAGTATCGATTCCTCCTCCTCACCCTCATCGCAACAGCCGCATTCTCTCAAACGGCCCCCAGAGAATTCGAGGTCGCCTCCGTCCGCCCAAACACTGCCAATGATCGTATCGTCACAATAAACGTCGGACCCGGCGGGCGATTCGCCGCCAGAGGTTACACCCTCGGCCTCCTGATGCAACGCGCCTATGGGGTGATGGATTGGAATATCACTGGCGGATCCGCGTGGATCCGCACCGACCGGTATGACGTAGTGGCGACCGCCGCCGTCGCCGGAAACCTCACCGAGGCGCACTTGCAGCCGATGTTGCAGGCGCTGCTCGCCGACCGATTCAAGCTCAAGTTGCACCGGGTTTCCAAGGAAGTGTCCGGATATGCGTTGACAGTGGCCAAAGAGGGCCCTAAGCTGAAAGCCTCGCCTGATGGCGAGGAACATGAGGACTCGTTCCGATTGAATCAGACCGGAATGAAAGGCCAGGGCATCACGATGGCAAACCTCGCCCGCTTTGTAGGCGGCAAGCTAGGTCTGATTGCGGTGGACCGGACCGGACTTACAGGCGTTTACGACTTCAACGTGGACTGGCCCGATGTGACAGATCCGGATTCGGGCGTCAGCCTCAGCGAGGCCTTGCGCCCTGTCGTTTTTGCGGCACTCCAGAATCGACTAGGACTGAAGCTGGTTGCGCAAAAGGTTTCCGTACCAGTGCTGGTGATTGACAGTGTACAGAAGGCCTCGGAAAACTAGGAGACTCCCTTAATGAACAGACGAAATATGCTGGCGGCCCTGGTCGCGGCCGGAATGCAGTCGGAAGCGCAGACCGCCACGGCGGGTTCGGAATCCTTGTACATCCCCAAACCTCAACTCGTTGAGGATCGCAAATTTCTGCACGACTTCATGGATGAGTTTTCCTTCGTCGATCTGGTAACCGCGGTCCCTTCCATCCGCATCACGCATATCCCCGTGATCCTGGATCGCAGCGTTGGAAAGTACGGAGCCATCTACGGCCACGTTTCGCGGCAAAACCCGCAAAGCAAGGCGTTCGCCGCCAACCAGCCTGCGGTCATCGCCTTCCGTGGGCCGCACGCGTATATCTCTCCCACCTGGTATTTGCATCCGAGTCTGGTTCCCACCTGGAACTTCGCCGTGGTCCATGCTTCCGGCACCCTGCGCCCCATTACTGAAAAGGCCCTCGACGACGTCCTCGGGAAACTGATCCGAAAATTTGAAGTCGGCGATTCGGGTTACGCCTTCTCCAAGCTCGATCCCCAAGTGAAGAGCGGCATGCTCGCGGGCATCGTTGGTTTTGAGATGCAGATCGATCTGCTCGAGGGAAAGTTCAAGCTCGGCCAGGAGCGCAGCGCCCCCGACCGCGAGAGCATGTTGAGCAAGCTCTCTTCCGCCAAACCCGACCGTTCCATGCACGACTTCACCGCCGCCTTCTACACCCGCATTTTGTAGGGCAGGTTAGAACCTGCGGGCCGATTAGCAATCGGCCCTTCCCAAGCCTTCAGCACTCACTCTGTTACGCTGGTCCTTTCGTGCGACTCGCAATCTGCGCTCTAGCCTGCGCCGCGTTTGCGGCCGGGCAACCAACCGCGTTCACTCTTCCCCAGGCCGTGGCCAAGGCTCTCGAGCATTACCCTTCCATCCGTGTCTCCGATGAACAGGTCTCCGCCGCCGCCGCAGGCATCAACCTGGCGCGCACCGCGTATCTCCCCCATCTCGATGCGCTCGGCCAAGTCAACCGCGCCACTCGCAATAACGTATTCGGCTTGATCCTTCCGAATTCCGTGATCCCTTCAATATCCGGACCAGTGCTCGGTACCAATAGCCTCAATTCAGTCTGGGGTACGGCTGTGGGCGCCTTGGTCTCCTGGGAGCCGTTCGACTTCGGCCTTCGCGCCGCGAATGTGTCCGTGGCTGCAGCCTCGCGCCATCGCGCAGACGTAACGGCCGCCCGGACTCGCTTCGAGGTGAGCGTCCTTGCGGCCGATTCTTTCCTCACTCTGCTGGCCGCCGAAGAGACCCTGCACGCCGCCGATGCCGCAGTCGAGCGCACTCGAATTCTGAACGACGTGGTGGGCGCGCTGGTGAAATCCGAGTTGCGCCCCGGCGCCGACGCATCCCGCGCGCGGGCCGAGCAAGCGGTAGCCGAAACACAGCGCATACAAGCACAGCAGGCCGTGGACATAGCGCGCATTACACTCGCTCAGTTCACCGGCGTGCCGCTGGCTGCGGCCGAAGTCCAGCCCGGACCGTTCCTGGGGCCGCCTCCCGAACCTGCCGACGCCTCCAATGTCTCGCTGCATCCCTTCGCCCTCGAACAGAGTGCCGTAATCGAAGAAGCCAAGGCTCGTGAACGCGCGCTCAACCGCACCTATTTTCCGAAATTCTACCTGCAAGGAACCAGCTACGCGCGCGGCGAAGGCAACACCGGACCCAATATTCAAAACTGGGCGCTAGGATTCACCGCCACGTTCCCAGTCTTCGAATTCGCCTCCATTCGCGCGCGCAAGCAAGTCGAGGCTCATCGCGAGCGCAGCGAGGAGGCGCGCTATCAACAGGTCCTGACCGAGCTGAACTCCAACGTGGCGCGAGCGCGCGCCGGACTCGAGGCCGCCCGTCGCATCGCCCGCAATACACCGGTACAGCTGGAGGCGGCGCAGCAGGCTCAAAAGCAGGCGGCCGCGCGCTATCGTGCCGGCCTCAGCGATGTAGTGAATGTCGCCGATGCGGAACGGCTGCTCACCCAGGCCGCAATTGACAACGCGCTTGCTCGGCTCGGAGTTTGGCGCGCGCTCCTGTCGGTGGCCGCTGCCCAAGGCGATCTGCAGCCTTTCTTGGATCGGACCCAGTGAGCACGCTATGTGGCTGATTCTGACGGCGCTCCGGCGGCCGGCCACCATCGTGGTGGCCGTCGCCGCTTTGGCTCTGTGCTCCCTGCTGGCGCTTCGCCGCATGCCCGTTGACATCTTTCCCGATCTCGGCGCGCCGCAAATCTTCGTTGCCCAGCCCTACGGAGGTATGGATCCCTCCCAGATGGAGGGCTTCCTCACGTATTACTACGAATATCATTTCCTCTACATCACCGGCATCGAGCACGTGGAATCCAAGAGCATCCAGGGCGCCGCCCTCATGAAGCTGGTGTTCCATCCCGGCACCGACATGAGCCAGGCGATGGCCCAAACGGTCTCCTACGTCAACCGCGCGCGCGCCTTCATGCCTCCGGGCGCCGTGCCGCCTTTCGTCGTCCGCTATGACGCGGGCAGTGTTCCGGTGGGACAGCTCGTTTTCACCAGCCCCATCCGCCAGCCCGGCGAAATGCAGAACATCGCCCTGAATCAGGTCCGTCCCCTGTTCGCGACTTTGGAAGGCGTCTCCGCGCCTCCGCCGTTCGGAGGAAATCAGCGCACCATCGTCGTGCGCCTGGATCCCGCAAAGCTTCGCGCATATCGCGTCTCTCCCGAGGAGGCCGTCGCTGCCGTGAATCAGGCCACCACGGTCCTTCCCTCGGGAAACGTGCGCACCGGCGATCTCACTCGCATCGCCTCCACCAATTCAAGTCTCGGCGGCAATCTTAAGGAGCTGATGGACGCGCCCGTGCGCACCGGATCGGGCCCCGCGGTGTATCTGCGCGACCTCGGCATCGTCGAAAATGGCACCGACATCGTCACCGGATACGCCCAGGTGAACGGCAAGCGCACGGTGTACATCCCGGTGACCAAGCGTGCCGACGCGTCCACTCTCGCCGTCATCCAGCGCGTGAAGGCAGCTATGCCCGCGATGCAGGCCGTGTGCCCGCCGGACGTCAAGATCAGTCTGGAGTTCGATCAGTCCGGCTACGTCGCAAGCGCCATCCGCTCGCTAGTCACCGAAGGCGTTCTCGGCGCCGTGCTCACCGCTCTCGTGGTGCTATTGTTCTTGCGCGACTGGCGCAGCGCGCTGATCGTAGTCGTCACCATTCCCTTTGCGCTCCTGATTGCCGTCGTTTGGCTATGGGCCGCCGGCCAGACCATCAACATCATGGTGCTGGGCGGCCTCGCCTTGGCCGTGGGCGTACTGGTGGATGAAGCCACGGTAGTCATGGAGAGTATCCACACGCATCTCGCCGGCGAAACTCCGCGCGCGCGCGCCGTGCTCGATGCTTCCAGCCAAACCGCCTTGGCGCGATTCCTGTCCATGCTCTGCGTGCTGGCTGTATTTGTGCCGTCGTTCTTCATGTTCGGCATCGGACGGCAGTTATTCGTGCCGCTGTCCCTGGCGGTCGGCTTTGCAATGATCTCGTCCTACTTTCTCTCCAGCACGCTGGTGCCGGTACTGTCCACTTGGCTGCTGCGCTCACACCGCGCCCGCTCTGGTGGCCGGCTGCGCGGCCTCTATCGGGATTACTTGAACGCCGTGTTGCGTTTTCGATGGCCCGTCGCGATCTTGTATCTGGCAATCTCGGGGCTGCTGCTGTTCCTGATTGCACCGCGCCTGGGAACCGAGATTTTTCCAGACGCCGATGCCGATCAGTTCCAGCTGCGCCTGCGCGCACCCACCGGCACGCGCATCGAGCGCACCGAATTGGTGGAGTTGAAAGCCCTCGACATCATCAAAGATGCCGTAGGTCCCCAAAACGTCATCATCACCACCGCCTTCATCGGCGTGCAGCCGGCCAGCTATCCCATCAACACGATCTACTTGTTCACCAGCGGCCCCGAAGAGGCAGTGATGCGTGTGGCGCTGAAGCCTGGCGCTCCCTTGCGAGGCGAAGCTCTGAGAGAGAAGCTGCGGCAGCGCCTGCACGCCGAGTTGCCCGGCGCCCAAGTCTCCTTCGAAGCCGGTGACATCGTAAGCCAGGTGATGAGCTTCGGATCGGCGACGCCGGTGGAGGTAGCAGTGCAAGGTCCCAGCCTCCCCGCGAACCGCGCTTTCGCCGAAAAGATTCGCGCGCAGCTGGTGCATCTCGAAGATCTGCGCGATCTGCAATACGCCCAGTCGCTCGATTACCCCACGCTGGAAGTAAACGTTGACCGCGAGCGCGCCGGCCAGTTCGGACTCACCACCTCCGCCGTCGCTAAATCCCTGGTGGCGGCAACATCCTCCAGCCGTTTCATCGAGCCCAACTTCTGGCGCGATCCAGTCAGCGGCAATGGATTCCAGATCCAGGTGGAGATTCCCCAGAACCAAATGACCTCTATCGAGGACCTGGCCGGGCTTCCGGTGATGCCATCCGGCCAGACGCAGCCGCTCCTAGGGGATGTCGCGACGCTGAAATATGGAACTACAGTGGGCGAGGTGGAGCGCTACAACATGCAGCGCGTGGTCAGCCTCACCGCCAATATCCATGGGAAGCCGCTCGGTCCGGTAGCGGCCGAACTGCGCGAGGCCATCCGCCGCGCGGGCGATCCACCCCGCGGCGTTACGGTGGCGGTGCGCGGCCAAATCCCGCCGCTCGAAGAAACCATCTCGGGCCTGCGTATTGGCTTGCTGCTGGCAATTGCGGCCATCTTCGTTCTGCTCGCCGCGAACTTCCAGTCCTTCCGGCTGTCGCTTGCCATTCTATTTACAGTCCCCGCCGTTCTCTGCGGCGTAGTCTTGATCTTGCCGCTTACCGGCACCACCTTGAATGTCCAGAGTTTCATGGGAGCCATCATGGCCGTGGGCATCGCCGTTGCGAACTCCATCTTGCTGGTGACGTTCGCCGAGCGCGCCCGCCTTGACGGAGCCACCCCGCTGGAGGCCGCGCGAGAAGGCGCGCAGGGCCGCTTGCGAGCCATCCTGATGACCGCAACCGCTATGATCGCCGGCATGATTCCTCTCAGCCTCGGCCACAGCCAAACCGCCCCGCTGGGCCGTGCCGTAATCGGCGGCCTGATGCTCGCAACGCTTGCCACCCTGACTACGCTCCCGGCCATCTACGCCATCCTCCAAAGCAAGGCCGCCCCCGGTTCCCCATCCCTTGACCCCGATGACCCCGGGAGCCGCCATTACGTAGGGCGGGTCCGCTGACCCGCGCCGTACGCCCTCGTCCGGCCACAATAGTCCTATGCGCACCGCCTCATTCCTTCTGCTCTTCACCGCCACTCTTTCCGCTCAATCCGATTTCTACCTCAAGGATGGCGATACCGTCGTCTTTTATGGCGACAGCATTACCGAACAGCGTCTCTACACGGTGTTCACGGAAGCTTACGTACTCACCCGCTTTCCGCGGCTGCACGTAAGCTTCGTTCATTCCGGCTGGGGAGGCGATCGCGTAACCGGCGGCGGCGGCGGGCCCATTGACCTCCGCCTGAAGCGCGATGTCCTCGCTTACCAGCCCACTGTGATGACCATTATGCTCGGGATGAACGATGCCCGCTACACCGCTTTCGACCCAGCCACCTATCAAACCTTCAGCAACGGATACGACAACATCATCAAGACCGTCAAGACGGCTTTGCCGAATATCCGTATCACCGCCATACAGCCATCGCCCTATGACGATGTCACACGGCCTCCCACGTTTGCCGGTGGTTACAACGCCGTCCTGGTGCGCTACGGTGATTATGTCCGCGAGCTGGCGCAGCGCGAAAAACTGCGGACCGCGGATCTCAATACTGGCGTAGTGGCCGCCCTGAAAACCGCTAACCAGAACGATCACGATCAAGCTCTGCAAATCATACCCGACCGCATTCATCCCGCCGCCGGCGGCCACATGCTGATGGCCGAAGCGCTGCTCAAGAGCTGGAACGCTCCGGCCATCGTCGCCGCCGTTGAGATCAATGCGGCTACCGGCGCCGTAACGCGCTCGGAAAATACCCGCGTCGCCGAAGTAAACACTCGAGACGGTGTCTCATGGATCGAAACCGATCAAGCTCTGCCCATGCCTGTGGACTGGAACAACGCCGTAACCAGCTTGGCCGTCCGCTCCTCGGACTTCGTGGACGCACTCGACCAGGAGCCGCTCACAATCACCGGCCTGCCGCCGGGCAACTATACGCTCCGTATCGACGGCGATCCTGTGGGAACATTCACGGCCGATCAGCTCTCCGCGAGCGTCAATCTCGCCCCGCTGGCCACTCCCATGTCGGCGCAGGCCCTCGAAGTTCTCCAACTGACGTACTATCACAACCACCTGCGCTACACCAGCCGTCGATTCGTCAGTTTTCCGCTGACGAAATATGGATTCGAGACCACTCGCCCCGCGATCGACGCCCTTGACCTCCTAGAGAATGACGTGGTCGGTGCCCAGCGCGCGGTCGCCCAGCCTAAGCCGCATCGCTTCGAATTACGCCCCGTGCGATAAATCTCCGTTTGCGGCCGCGTGATCTCAAGCATGCGCTACGCTGGAGTTTGATACAGGCGCGTCTGCCATTCGTCTTTCCGCTGCTGCTGATCGCGTCTGCCGCCGCCCAGACACCCTGCGAGGGCGTTGCCGCGTGGTCTCCCTGCGAGCTCGCTTTTGACCTGCCGCCAGGCGCGGCCGCCACCTTCGAGGTGCAGGCCGAGTTTCGCTCGCCGCGATTCAAAACTTATCTCATGCCGGCGTTCTGGACCGGCAAGCAGCTCCTCATCCGATTCACGCCCACCGAGCCTGGGGAGTGGATCTATCGGCTCAGCGGCAACGTCGCCAGCCTGGAAGGTAAGACCGGGGCTTTTCACGCCGGTGAATCGCCGGCGCCCGGCTTCATTCACGTGGCGAACGTTCACCACTGGGTCACGGACGATCGCAAGGCGCATCTATGGATGGGCTGCATCGCGGACCGGCTCGGCTTTGAACCCGCTGCCGATGCCGAACCGCGCATAGCCGAGATCGCCGCCGGCAAGTGCAATCATATTCGCCTCTCCATCCTCGGCGGCGCCGCCGACCGCGCGCGTGTCTGGCTCAAGGACGGCCCCAATCCCGCCCATTTCGACGCGTTGGATCGAACTCTGACGGCGATCCATAAGCGCGGCCTTACCGCCGATCTGCTGCTCGCCGGCGATCCGGATTACTGGAATTCTCTGGCTCCTGACTGGCAGTCGCGCGAGCGGCTGATCCGATACCTGGTAGCCCGCTACGCTCCGCTCAATATTACCTGGCTCGGTCTCGAACGCTGGGAGGACTACAAGGACAGCCGCGAGTTGCTGAAACAGATCGGCCTTGCGTTGAAGAAGCTGGATCCCTACCAGCACCCGCGTTCCAGCGCCGCCGGTATCACCTCCAGCCCCCTGCTGGCGGATGGCTGGATGGATTTCATTGTCGAAGGATCGATCGACCATCAAGTCGCCGCCGTTGAGCATCAGTTTTATGCGGTGCCCTTCATCGAGGTCACCGACGCCCAGCATCTCTGGAACGCCACCATGGACGGCGCCTATCCGGAGCTGCTTCCCGGCGGCGAAGCCATCGCGAAATCCTGGTTTGATGTGCTTGCCGACACGCGCCACTGGGAGCTCGAACCGTACTTCGATCTCGACGGCGGCCGCGCCACGGCGCTCGAGGATGTTGAGTATCTGGTCTACATCGAGAAGCCCGCCGGACCCATCGAAGTTTCGGTGGAGAAGCACGGCTACGACATTTACTGGTTTAACCCGCTCACTGGCGTATTCCTCGAACAGAAGAAATACAAGGGCGAACACTACACCGGCGAGGCTCCTGACCGCTCACATCCCTGGGTGCTGCTCATCGCTCGCGAGGGCCGCAAGGAATCCATGCTGAAATCCTACAAATTCGAATCGCGCCCGGTGCCCGTGCAGGAGATCGAAACCAATGCGCAGAAGGTGCCCTTCGAAATTCTCGATCCGGCGGGGGATACGCTGGTAGCGAGATTGCCTGTGAAGTACATGGCAAAGGTGAAGCGCGAAACGCGCGCCACTCGCTCCATCTTGTATCTATGGACCGCCGAAGCGCCCGTCGACGGCCAGGGCTTGCGCGTGCTGGGCACGGGACCGCAAGGCACGTTCAGTATTCCCGTAGGGATCGCGTTGCGTTACCCGGCCGTTCTCACAATTCACGTGAGCGCGCTCAATGCCAACGGTAAGGCCTACGCCGCCGACAAGGTGTACCAGCTCAACCGCTGAACTCGCCGGACTTCTTCTCCATCTCGCGCGATCGCCGCTCCAGGTACTCCTTGGGCGATTCGCCGGGTTTGATTTCCGCGCCTTCGTCGGTTTCCGCGGTCTCGGAATTAATGCCGCTGATCTGCCGCCGCAATTCTTCCGCCCGCGCCCGCCGTTCGTCTGCTTCGTCCGCCATAATCCACTCCGTCAGCTACCCCCGGCCTCTTTCACCAGCTCCGCTATCATCTTGCGAAATCCTTCAGCCCTCGCAACCTGGGCGCGCGCCGCCATCTTGCCGTGTTCCAGTGCGCTCCTTGTAGCCGGGCTTTCATTCTGAGTCCAATAGTCCTGCCGCGTAACGCGGTCGCTGGCCCCGCGTAGCCCGTCCACCATCTTGAACTGCTCGAAGGTGGTCTGCGTGGTGAGATTCACCACGTGCGGAACGTCGGTCGAGAACTGATCCGGAAACATCCGCAGCTGAAACCAGTTGTTCGAGACCGGATCGGTCCAGCTGATGTATCCGCCATCCAGAATCTTGCGGGGCGCGTCGATGGCCCCGGTTAAGCTGTAGCGCGTGTCCGGCGCCTGCACCGGATCGAAGAATTGAGGAGTGTAAAAATCCGAGACTTGAATACCGTCTACCTGGTAAGAGAAATCCGCGGACTCACTGGGGTCGCACACCTCCACCAGATACTGCACCCGCGCGGGATCCATGCCGAGTTCCACCGCCTGATCCAGAAGATTGCCCGCCTGCAGATGATTGCCGAACGGATCCGCCAGCATCTCCAGACATTCGTGGCTCGCGGTGATGAACCATTGTCCGTGAAACTTGATCAGTGCGAACGGCTGGCCGTTCTTGTCCTGATGGTATCCTTCCGCGCCTTTGACATCCTGCATGATGATGATGGGCCAGTAGCCCACCGGCACGTCCTCCAGTTTCATGAACGGATCCACGGTGGCGTCAATGCTCCACAGCGGCCCGAAATCCCGCTCCACCTGCTTGGAAACGGCGCCCGCCACCCGGGTTACCTCACCCGCATCGACGCTCACATTTTCAGGCACTAAAGCCACATGAATAGGCGATCCCATGGTGCGCTCCTTATCTATAAGATACTCCCGATTTGCCGCGGCGCATCTGCGTTACGCTGATGGGACCGTGATCCTCGCTCTGGATACAACCTCGGAATACGGCAGCCTGGCCCTGGTGGATCGGGATCGCACCCTGGACGAAACTCCGCTGCACGCGCCAGAAGGCTTCGGTCCAGTGCTGTATCCAACCCTCGCCGAACTCCTCTCCCGAAACGGGGTGAACGTAAACGCCATCGAGTGTTTCGCCGCGGCCTCCGGACCCGGCTCTTTTACAGGAGTGCGGATTGGACTGGCCGCGATCAAGGGCCTGGCGGAAGCCGCCGGCAAGCCCGCGATGGGCGTATCGAATCTGCGGGCCCTGGCCTGGTTCGGCACGCGACCCTTGCGCGCAACGGCGCTCGACGCCCGCCGAGGCGAGGTGTATGGAGCGGTCTACAACGACAAGCTCGAAATTGTCCGCGCCGAAACGGTGATGCCGTTTCCCGATTGGCTGCGCACGCTGCCATCCGGCGACATCGAACTCATCACTACGAATGCAACGCAACTCGATGCCGGCATACCGTCGATAACCGCACCCCGGGCCTTGGCGGCAGCCATTGGACGGATCGCATGCATCGGTTTCCTCGCGGGTGAAGCCTGCGATCCGGCCGCGCTCGACGCCAACTATATCCGGCGCAGCGATGCCGAGATTCTTTGGAAAGGCTAGCCCGCTACTGGCCGCTTACCTTCAAGACGAAGTACGTGAACTGCTTGCTCCCATTCAGCGTCAGCTGGTGCGCCGTCCTGGCAGGGATATGCACGATATCACCTGGTCCTAGCTGCTGTTTGACGCCCCCGTCAATCGACGGTCCGCGGATTTCCCCCGTCGCGGTGGTCTTCGGATTCACCACTTTGCCGCCTACCGTCAGCGTGGCTGACCCGGACTCCACCACGAACAGATCGGCATCCTTCTCGTGGTACTCGGCTTCGCCGTTGCCCTCGCGGTGGGCCACCATAGTGTAGTGATTGCCGAATTCCCCGGTTCGCTCGGATGCGAAGTTCTTGCCCGCCAGTTTGCCGCCCAGCGTCTTCTCCATGCCTTTCAGTTCAGAAGCGCTCCAGTATTTGTAGCCTGCTGGTTCAGCGGCTATCAACGGAAGAGCGCATAACAGGACGCTAACGATTCTCATTCGATCCATTCTCCTTATTTGTTCGGAATAAATTTCTGCACGCGCCAGTTCTTGATCTCCGCGACATAGATGGCGCCCGTACTGTCTACCGCGAGATTGTGGGGGAAATCCAGCTTGCCCGCAATTTTCCCGTGCGATCCCAGTACACCCAGCACCTGCCCGTCCAGGTTCAGCTTCAGGATACGATCATTCACGCCATCACACATATAGAGCACGTTCTCGCGCGCGACGTAGTACAGCCCCCAGGGAGATCCGAGATCGGTCCACTTGCCCAGGAAGCGGCCGTTGACGTCGAAGATCTGCACGCGGTTGTTGGTGCGGTCCGCTACGTAGAGCCGGCCCTGCTTGTCCAGAGCCACGTCATGCACCAGATTGAACTGTCCGTCCCCGGTTCCCTTGGTTCCCCAGTGCGTGAGGTAGTCGCCATCCTTGTTGAACTTGATGACTCGCGAGTTCTCATAACCGTCGGATACAAACAGGTCCCCATTGGGCGCGAATGTGATTCCCGTGGGCCGGTTGAAAGCGTCCTTGCTGTCATTGTTGCCCGCCGCGCCGCCCACGCTCCCGATGAACATCAGCAGTGCGCCCGCCGGCGTGAACTTCATCAGACGATGCCCCGCCACGTCTACGGTCCAGATGTTGCCATCCGCATCCACGCGACTTCCATGCGACGATTTCGCCGGCACGTCGTTCCACGCCTGCAGCATTCGCCCGGATTTGTCGAACTGCATCACGGGGTGCGCCCCGCGATTGAATACCCAAACATTGTCGTTCCTATCGATGTCAACGCCGGAAGTTTCGCCGAAATTCCAGCCCGCGGGCAGTTTCGCCCAGCCTTCCACGGCGTGATAGGGAAGCGGCGGACCCGTCTTCAACTGGGCCCACGCGGGCAGAAAGGAAAAGATCATCAGCGGCAACACGGAGCGCATTGGGCCGAGCGTAGCGGGATTGATGTTTGAATGTCAACTGGGCGCTGGGTACAATTCGTAGTGGGCACCCGGCCCAGCACACATGAATATCTCCGTTAAGGGCGACTACGCTCTGCACGCCGTCTTCGACCTTGCCGTGCAGAAGCCGGGTGAGCCAGTCAAGATTGCCGACATCGCGAAGCGGCAGAACATTCCTCAGAAGTTCCTCGAGCTGATCCTGGCCGGACTCAAGCAGGCGGGGTTCGTCGAGTCGCGCCGGGGCGCGGAGGGCGGCTACCTGCTGGCGCGCGCGCCCGACGAGATCACGGTGGGCGAGGTGCTTCGTCACGTGGAGACCGGCAACTCCGCGCGGCTTTCAGCCAATGCCGACGATCCGTTCGCCGACATGTGGCAAAGGGTGGACAAGTCCATCAGCGAGATCATAGACCGCACTACGTTCGCCGAGCTGACGCGCAGCTGGCGCGAACGCCAAAACCGCTACGTGCCAAACTGGGATATCTAAATGATCTATCAAGACAACTCTCTCAGCATCGGCAAGACACCGCTGGTAAAACTGAACCGCGTGGCGGCCGGTCTGCCGGTCACGATTCTGGCCAAGATCGAAGGGCGCAATCCGGCCTACTCGGTGAAATGCCGCATCGGCGCTTCCATGATCTGGGATGCCGAGAAGCGCGGCATCCTGGGCCCCGGCAAAGAGCTGATTGAGCCAACTAGCGGCAACACCGGAATCGCGCTGGCGTTCGTCGCTGCCGCGCGTGGCTACCCCATCACCCTCACGATGCCTGAGACGTTCAGCGAGGAACGGCGTAAGGTGCTGAAAACTTTCGGAGCGAAATTACTGCTTACCGAGGGCGCCGCCGGGATGCGCGGGTCCATTGAACGCGCCGAAAAAATGGTGGCCTCGGACCCCAACCGCTACGTACTGCTGCAGCAGTTCCAAAATCCGGCGAATCCCCTGATTCATTTCCAAACTACGGGCCCCGAGATCTGGGAAGACACCGCCGGCGGTATAGACGTCCTGGTTTCCGGCGTCGGCACCGGCGGCACCATCAGCGGAGTTTCGCGCTACATAAAGCACGAAAAGAAGAAGGCGATCCTGTCGGTGGCCGTCGAGCCCACCGCCAGCCCCGTGATCACCCAGACCCTCAAGCACGAACCGCTGCGCCCCGGCCCGCACAAGATCCAGGGCATCGGCGCCGGCTTCATCCCAGACACGCTGGATCTCACTATGGTGGACCGGGTAGTGCAGGTGACCAATGACGAATCCATCGACATGGCGCGCCGGCTGGCCCGCGAAGAGGGAATACTTTCGGGGATCTCCTGCGGCGCCGCTGTGGCCGCCGCCGTGCGAATCGCTGCCGAACCCGAGATGAAGGGCAAGACGCTAGTTGTGATCCTGCCGGATTCCGGCGAGCGGTATTTGAGCAGTCCGCTCTTTGAGGGAATGTTCACGTGACCTACTCGCAAGGATGGAACGTCCAACTCACTCCGGACAGGCCAGGAGGCCTGTCCTACATTGCGTGGGACAGGCCTCCAAGCCTGTCTTAATCTCCCGACTCGACGAACTATCCAGCCCGTCTACCGCTCCTACGCTTGATTGATGCCCAAAAATGAGAATGGCGGGCGCTTGGGTGATTAGGGGTGAAGCGCCCGCCGTCGTAACGGGGATTGTACATAGGTAAACTCCACTCCCCACACATTTGTTACGGTGTCTCAAAAGATTCTTTTCCGTCCCTCTTGTAATTCGCCTTTTGTTCGCTTATACTGGTAGCGAACAAATAGCGAAAGGATTCCTGCCATGCCACTTCCCCCAACCCTGCATTGCGGACCCTCCGGATGGGCTTACCCGCACTGGAATGGGATCGTTTATCCACGAACGAAGCCAAGAGGTTTTCACGCCCTTGAGTATCTGTCCCGCTACTTCGATGCGGTCGAGATCAATACCAGCTTTTACCAGCCGATACGCCCCGAGATCGCGCGTCTGTGGCTCAGCAAAGTGAGCCAGAACCCGCGTTTCGCCTTCACGGCGAAGCTGCAGCGGCGCTTCACGCATGACCGCGTTCTGGAGTCCGCCGAGGTGGCCGCCTTCAAGGAAGGATTGCACCCGATCCTGAAGGCCGGCCGCCTCGGCTGCGTTCTGATGCAATTCCCGTGGACTTTCCGCTACACGGAAGAGAATCGCGGGTACTTCATCCGGCTGCGGCGAGCTTTCCACGAATTCCAGTTGGTGGCCGAGATGCGGCATAGCAGCTGGATGTACGAGGAGGCGCTGGGCACGCTGATCGATTACCGGGTCGGGTTCTGCAATATCGACCAGGCCGAATACACCAAAGCCATGCCGCCCACCGGGTTCCTGACGTCTCCCACCGGCTACGTGCGCCTGCACGGCCGCAACCCGCAAGACTGGAAGCAAGAGTTCGGACGGCCCGAGCGTCCGCAAGCCCGCCACGATTATCTCTATACGCCCGATGAGCTGCGAGAGTGGCAGCCCCGGATCGCCAATCTGGCGAACCTCGCCGATAACACGTTTGTGTTCCTGAACAACGACATCGGAGGTAAGGCGGTAGTGAACGCACTACAGCTGTCCTCCATGCTGGGAGACACACGAGAACGGGCGCCCAGCGACCTGATTCGCAGGTTCCCGCTGGAGCTCGATGACTTCCACTGCGAACGGCCGATTCAGAACTCGCTGTTCGGGGCCTGGGAGCGCGCGGTAGCTTGAGGGGCCGCCTTATACAAGGATGAGCGGGAAGGCAGGTTTGGCGGGTTTTCTAGTGGGTTTGTCGTCGCTGGCGCGCTTGTAGTCGACGGCGAGTTTTTTGGCGATTTTGTTGGCGACATCCGCGCCGGCGCCCACGAATTTGCCGCCCAGGCTCTCTTGCGTGGTAGACCAGATGACATCGCCTTCCTTGTCCACCAGGCGGACAGTGGCGACGGCCTCGTGTTTGCGTTCCTCGGTGCGATGCGTTTCGTTCTCCCCCACTCCGAACCCGGCATATTGATGGCCGCCGCTAGTCCGGCTGGTGGTAGCGCCGGTGCCGCTTCCCGAAGTGGAATGCGCATTCAGGCTCTCGGATGACGTAAACAGGTCAGTGAAGACTTTTTCGTCCGCGGCGCCTTTCAAGACGGCGTCGGCTTTGTCTTCTTCCTCGGTAAGAATGAACAGCCGCGAATTCTGCACGCTGGTGATGATTAAGTCGCGCAGTTGCAGGGCTGGAGCGCCACCGGTGAGGATATCGACGTAGATACGCCGGACCTTGGCCAGTTTGGCCTGCGCTTCCTCATCCGGCGACAGTTCGTCGGCGGCGAGAGGCGCCAGCAGCAACAGCCAGCAAAGCCCGCGCATCAGCCTTTCCCTGCCTTGCGGGCCTCGTCGTCCTGGAATTGGACTTTGCGTCCCGTGCGCGCCTCCAGGCTAACCAGCAGGAACCGGATATCGTCCTTGTTCACTTTGAAAACCATGGCTTGCTGGCGGCCGTCTTCGTCCGTATATCCAAGCGTCAGAAAGTGCTGGCGTTTCTTGCTGAGCAAGAAGAGCGGCGAGATCACGATGGCGGCGAGGTAGCGGCGGTCCACTTTCTGGCCGTATTCGATCAGGTTGATCTGTTCGTAGGATATGCGCCAGCTGGCGCCCTTCGAGTAGAAAACAAAGTACAGTTCGTCCACCGAGTCTAGCTGCCCGGAGCAACCGTCGGGAATATCGGCGATGGTGCCCCCGATGTAGTCCGCGCGGCCACCCCGGTTGGCGGCAACAACGGAGACGATAAGCAGAATTGTGAAGAGTACAAGCCGAGGCATTGAGTGTGCGCGATACTGAAGGGTAGTTGCGGGACCGGCCCCGAACTCTCAGCATATTTCGAGGTTTTCGATGCGCGCATCCGAAGCAGTGGGGAGTTCATCCAAGAGACTGTATGGCTGGTAACGTCAGCGCACTCGCTCAACTGGCAGGCTTCGCTTTCCGGGCGGCCCCCGCTTTTTTCAACCAGGTTCAGGCGCAGCGTAAGCGCCCGGTGGAGCCCGCTCCGTTTACTCCAGCGCCGCACCTGTGGCCCGATTCCGGATTGCACGCGGCGTGGCTGGGGCACTCCACCGTACTCTTGAAAGTGGACGGCTTCACGATCCTGACCGACCCGATCCTCAGCCGAAATTGCGGAGTACGGGTGGGGCCAGTCACCGTGGGGATGAAGCGCCTGATCGAGCCGGCGCTTGATTTCAAGCAGTTGCCTAAGATCGATCTGATCCTGCTGTCTCACGCGCACTTCGACCATTTCGACTTACCGACTTTGCGTCGCCTGGAGGGCCGCGGAACCGCCGTGATCACCGCCACTTCCACCAGCGATTTGCTGCGAGTGAAGCGGTATCAGACCGTGGTGGAACTAGGATGGGGCGCGCGGTCGCGCGTGGGACCGGTTGAAGTCACGGGATTGGAAGTGCGTCACTGGGGCGCGCGCATGCGCACCGACACGCATCGTGGATATAACGCGTACCTGATTGAGGCGGGTGGGCGGCGCGTCTTGTTTGGAGGAGATACCGCCTTCACTAGAAACTTCCGGGCGGTGCCGGCGGTGGATCTGGCGATCATGCCCATTGGCGCATACGATCCTTGGATCGCGGCGCATTGTAATCCTGAGGAAGCGTGGCAAATGGCGCAGGATTGCCAGGCACGCTGCGTGCTGCCCGTCCATCATCAGACTTTCCGCCTCGGACGCGAGGGCTATTTTGAGCCGATAGAGCGATTGCAGGAAGCCGCGGCCCGGGATGCGGACCGCATCGTAGTAAAGAGAATCGGCCAGGAATGGACGTGGGGCGGGCCTTTGGCCTGCCCTTATCCCCTGTAGGGCAGGCCCTATGGCCTGCCTTTTCTACAGCCGAGTAGCAGGCGGAATAAGCGATCCCCGTTAGTCCGCAATAAGTTGAATGTGACCGATACCCCCATTAACGCTCACCCGAATAGTGCTGTTGCCATGGCGCGAGGTTTCGTTGATCCAGCGGTCACCATCCTTATGCAAACCCCGAACATCGATCCCTCCGATGCCCCCGTGCGCCGTGGCGATGACAGCCACATCCGTGGGCAAATGCACGATTGCTTCGCCGACGCCGCCGTGCACCTGCACATCGTAATCGTGTTTGGGCTGGCCGCGCAGATCCACCGTAAGCTGGCCGACTCCCATGTTGATGGTGAGGCTGCGAAGGTCCAGGTGGCCCAAATCCAGGCGGGCCTCGCCGGCGCCGAAGTGCACGTCCAGATCGAGCGGAACTTCTTCGCTAAACCGCACATCCCAGGCGCATTTGTTATTGCCCAGTTTGGCGGTGTTGGAAGGCGGTCGAATCTCCAGGTGGCCCCGGAAGCTGCTTTCGTCATACCGAACCTCGGGCTTACAGAAGGATGAGTTGTAGGTGAAGTCCCCATCGAACAGGTGAGTGGTTCCGCTCCGTGCTTTGAGCTCACCGGCCCCCATATGGAGATCGACGCGCACCATCTCAGCTTTTCCGCGCTCGATGCTCCGTGATTCATGGCGGGTAGGCCCGGACGGCTCCATCCTCTGAATGCAGGCCGTAAGCCAAAGTACAATCAAAGGCACTAACACTTTCGCGAATGTGGGTAGCATCACCCTGAGTTTACGAAAGTAAGGGGTAGATTGTTCACGGGCTAATTCTGCGGCGCGGCAGAGTCATTGCAATAGGCCTGGCCTAAGGCTCTAGCCTGAGTCGCGGACCCACACATCCCCTAACCTCCCAGGATTAGTGACCTGGTACGTATGAACGCTCAAACCCTCCTGTTACACTTGGTCATCGGTCAAACAAACGGCCATGGTCTGCCTATACTGCCGCAAGAGAATCGGGCTCCTCAGGAGAATCAAGGATCCCAACTTCTGCTCTGAAGAACACAGACGGAAGCTGGTATCGAAGTCGGCCCGCGCCTTGCGGGAGGCTGAGGATCAGGACGAGTTCGAGCTTCCCCTCGTCACGTCGTGGCGGGCTCAGACGGCCAAGGGAACCAAAGCCGAGAGCCGGCCGGGACAGGCGGCCACTGTATTCGCGCTGCTGGCTATTACGTTCATGCTCTTGGCCATCGCTGATCTGCCCATGAGTTCGGGTTCCTCCGCTGCGGCGCGGGTGACCAACACCGCCCCCGAGGCTTCGAAATCATCGCGTGGCGGCGGATTGCGGGACATCCTGGGCGGCGTGATTCGAAGCCGCGCTCCTATTACGCTCAAGGACGATTTCAGAGCTGGATTAAGCCATTGGGAAGGCCTGCGCACGGGCCTGTCGGACTGGTCATTGCCCGACGGAAGCGTCCGGCCCACCAAATTGCGTGTCTGGAAGGAATCCACCAGCCTGTCGAACTACGAAATGGAGTTCATGGGCCACATCGAGAAGAAGAGCATGGATTGGGCGTTTCGCGCCGCCGACATGAAGAATTACTACGCCACCAAGCTGACCATCGCCCGTCCGGGATCGTATCCGAACGCCGGGCTAGTGCGGTTTCTGGTGCTGGACGGCCGGGAGCGCGAGCGAGTGGAGCTTCCATTGCCCCTTACCCTCGAGCGAAACACCGACTATCGCGTGCGCGTCAGCGTGGCCGGCGATCACTTTCTCACATCCGTCAACGGCCAGCTGGTCAGCTCTTGGACCGACACTCGCCTCGCACGCGGCGGCATCGGATTCTTCTCCGACGACGGCGAATCCGCGGTAGTCAAGTGGGTCACCTTGTCCGAGCGGGACAGCTTGCTGGGGCGAATCGTGTCGCACTTCTCGTTGTTCATGCTGCCTCCGCCCCTGCCGCCGGCGTAACTCCGAAGCGGGTTGCATGCAGCGCGCTGTTAGTTTCCTCTTCCCACTTCTACTTGCGCTTGCTTGCGCCGCGCAGGAGCGGTCCATCGCAGTGATCGCGCATCGCGGTGAACATCTGCATCACGCCGAAAATACCCTGCCTGCCTTCCAGGCCGCGATTGACCTGGGAGCGGACTACATCGAGCTGGATGTGCGAACCACCAAGGACGGCAAACTGATCCTGATGCACGATAGCACCGTCGATCGCACCACCAACGGCAAGGGCCAAGTAGCGGAAATGACCTTTGCTGAGATACACGCGCTCAGGATCCGAGGCGGCAGCGAAGTGCCAACTCTGGAAGTGCCCAGTCTGGATGACGCGCTGTCGCTGGCCCGGCACAAGATCGGAGTCTACGTGGACTGCAAAAAGATTGCTCCCCGCGACTTGGTGGATGCGCTTGAACGGCATGACATGCTGGACCGATCGGTGATCTATGGAGGCTGGGACTTCCTCAAGCAGGTATCGGCCCTGCAGCCGAAGCTGGCGGTGATGCCCGAAGCGGACAATCCCGATCGTCTGAAGCAGATCTTCGCCGAAGGGAAGCCTCCGGTGATCGCCTTCGATGCACGGGATTTCAACGCCGAGAATATCGCGCTCGTGAAAAGCGCGAAGTCGCTGATCTATGTGGATCGCCTGGGCGCGAGCGATAATCCGGCCGGATGGGAAGATGCGATACGCCGCGGCGCGAGCGGGATCCAGACGGATCATCCCGGTGAGTTGCTCGAGTTCTTGAAGCACGCGGTAAAATAATCGGTATCGAACTCAAACTGTTTCAGCGAGCCGTCTTGACGGCGTTAATTCTCATCGGTGCGCTTCCGGCCGCCAGCCCCGGCGACAAGGCTTTTCGCGAAGGCCTGCGACTGGAGCAAGCCAACCTGAATGCGCAAGCGATGGAGGCGTTCACCGAAGCGATCCGGCTGCAACCGGACAACGCCGAAGCGTATGAGCATCGAGGACGGCTGCGCCGCCTGACAGGGAACGACGCCGGAGCGGTTGAGGATCTGAAGGCCACGGTCCGGCTGGCGCCCTCGAATGCCGATGCCTGGCGGATACTGGGCGAGGCCCACCGCCGAACGGGCCAGGCGGTGGAAGCGGTGGCCGATTTCGATCAAGCCCTCGCGCTCAAGCTCACCACCGCCGCGGTTTACAACGGCCGTGCGGCCGCGCATGCGGACCTCGGTGAAAATGAGCACGCGGTAGCCGACTACACGCGCGGTATCCGGCTGCGGCTGGACGATCCCGAGCCTATTCGCGCGCGCGGCAATGTGTACGCAAACATGCAGCGCTATCGCGACGCGATTGAGGATTTCGAGCAGTGTTTGCACCTCAAGCCGGACTACGCGGAAGTGCTGGTGGATCGCGGCTACGCCTGGGGGCAACTCGGCGAGTTCGCGAGGGCCATCGCGGATTTCGATCGGGCCCTGGCTCTGCAGCCGAAGAACGAGCGGGCTTACACGCTGCGCGGCGCGGCGTGGTTCAAGCTGGATCAGAACGAGAAAGCCATCGCGGACTTCAGCAAATCGCTGGAGTTGAAGCCCGACGTGTTCGTCTATCTGGCGCGCGGCGCGGCGTACGTGCGCACCGGCAAGCCTGCGGAAGCGCTGGAGGATCGAATGCTCGCGGTCCGCTTACGGCCGGACGTCGCCGAGGCCTGGGTTGCGCGCGGGGGGTCCTATCATCAGATGGGGTCGCACGCGCAGGGACTCCAGGATCGTACCGAGGCGATCCGGCTGGATCCCAAGTTGCCCGAAGCGTGGTATGCGCGGGGCAGTGCCTATTACCTGCTAGGCGAATACGCGAAAGCGCGCGACGATCTGGCTGAGGCCGTGCGGCTGCGTCCGCAATACGACGAGGCTCGCGAGGTGCTGTCGATGGCCGACGCCAAGCTGAAGGAGCGGGCCTCGGAAGCGCCCCCCGCGCCAGTTGTGGAAGCGCCGAAGCCGGCCCCCGTGGTAGCGGAGAAAACGCCGGAAGCGACTCCCCCTCAGCCTGCCCTCCCGGTGGTCGCCGAAAAAAAGCCCGAAGCGACGCCCGCTCCCCCGCGCCCGCCGGTGGTAGTTGAAGCGCCCAAGGCCGCTCCCGCAGCAGTTCCCGGCGGCCTGTCCGCGGGACAGTACGAGGCCCGCGGACGCAAGCGGTCGGCGGATGGGGATTTCAAGGCAGCCATTCAATATTTAGATGAAACAATCCGACTAAATCCTTCCAGCGCTAAGGCTTATAATGCCAGAGGATACGCGTGGCTTCGTTTGCGCGACTTCGCCAAAGCCAAGGAAGACTTCAGCGCCGCCATCCGGCTGGATCCGAAATACGTGAACGCCTATCGGAATCGCGCGGTGGCTCGCAAGCTGAGCGGTGACGCCAAAGGGGCGGCGGACGACGAGCGGGCCGCTGAAGGGCGTTAGGGCTGGGGACGCGTGGGAGCCTGGCCTTCCAGCAACTGTTCAAGTTCAGCAGCGGGACAGCGGACTCCGACGTAGAACGAACCGAACAGAGCATACACCGCGCTCACCTCGTCGAAGCGCATCTCGTAGATCAGGCGCTTGAACACCAGCGGGTCGTCGGCGAACAGGTCCACGCCCCATTCCCAGTCATCAAAGCCGATGGAGCCGGAGATAACTTGCTTCACCTCGCCGGCGTAGCGGCGGCCGATCAAGCCGTGCTCATGCATCTGGCGCTGGCGCTCGGCCATGGGGAGCTGATACCAGTTCTTGGCCTCGCCTCGGCGTCGGTCCATTGGATAGAAACAAAGGTAGCGATGCGGAGGCATCTCCGGATATAGCCGCGGCTGCATGGCCTCACTCTGGCGGGCCAGGACTTCTTGTATGCCGGCTTTCCATTCGTCGGAATGCGGCGGAACCCCGCGCTCCGCGAGCGCGGCATAAGTCTTGGCGCTGGATTCGTAGAGGCCCAGTTCCACCACCGATAAATAGGATGCGGTGGGCTCCAGGTAGTCGGCCAGACGCGTGCGCGCCAGATCCAGTTCCGCCTGGTTCAACTCGTCAAAGGACCGGCGGAAATGCACGAAGATGAGATCGCCCTTATGGCCGAGCAGGGAGAAGAGGGCGCTCTGCCCGCTATGGTTCAGCTCCATGCGATCCAACAGCGCAGCGGCTTCCTGAGAAATCTCGGCTCGATCGAATGAAGAAAGTGCCTTCCAGGCGGACCAGCGGATGCGGAACATCTGGTGCAGCAGGCTGGCGCCTTCAACAGTGAGCGGAACGGGCGGCAGGTCTTCGGGAGCGAGGGCTGGCATGCGGGGGTCCTGGTGTTATTCTATTCCACAATTTTCGATTGCGACATTTGCTGGGCGTTGCGCACTACAGTGCATGCGAACTCCATTCTTGAAGTGCGTGCTGTCATGCGCGTTGATGCTGACCCTCGGCGGGATAGTCCCGGCGGCTTTCGGGGCTACCAAATCTAAAGGGGGCAAAGGCAAATCCTCTGGAAGCCATGCGCGCAGCAGCGGCACGCGTTCCCACACCGCCAGCCACACCAGCCGGCCGCGAAGCAGCTCGACACGATCGCACAAAGCCGCGAATCCGGCGCCGCCACCGGCCCAGTGAGCCTAGTTCTCTTTCTTTGACCACGGCGGAACGATGCCGTTGGTGCGTGCGTAGGCGATGGATTGTCCGAAGTGCTCGTGCATGTGGTTGGCCATCACGAAAAGGACTCCCTCATAAGTCAGGGTCTGCCCGAACATCTTAGTGGCCTTCGACATATCGGCATCCGACATGCCTTCGACGGCCGTGCGGACATGCGCGAAGGATTTCTTCAGCTCGGCGACGATGTCGGCCTGGGCCTTCACGGTCTTCTCCATACCCATGTTGAGACCGGCCGGCGGCTTCACACCTAGCGGCGTCAGGAAGAAATAGTTGGCTCCGGCGATGTGCAGAAAAACCTCGCCGGCAGAGCGCACGCCTTCGGCGGGACGCCAGGCAAGTTTCTCCTGCGGCGTAGCCTCGGCCAGACTCACCAGTTTGGTTTCCGTGTCCTGAAGCCGGTTCAAGAAGACCATCCGGAAAGAGGGTGGCGCGGCAGGTGGAGGCGCGGGAGTGGCGGGTTTGTCCTGGGCAAAGGCGCAAGCGGACAGAAGCAAAGCGGCGAAGGTTGTTCTCATGGAGTCTTTGTACCACAACGTTAAAACGCGCAAACCATATACTGGGAGGCAAGGCTGGACTTTGCCGAAAAGATAGCAGAAGACGAAGGACTGCTCAAGACTATGGAACAGCTCGGCCTGTCGCATGCCACGGCGCCCGGCGACGGACGTTTCAAGTCGATTTTCTGGCCCTCCATTCGTCATGAGACGGACATCGACACCATCGGACGCCAGGGCTTCTGGATTTGCTGCCTGGTCGCCGTGGGCAGACTGGTATTCAGCCTGATTGGAGGCTGGGTACTAGCAGGCCTTTTCGAAGCGGTTTTCTTTTTTCTGGGAGGACTAGGCGTCCGCCAGCGAAGCCGCGTCGCCGCGCTAGCGCTGTTCCTCGCATACGGATTGGGCGCCGTGCTGCAGGGCTTCAGCCCGTTAAGAATCGCTTTTCTGGCATTGCTGCTGGCCAATATTCGCGGGACGTGGCTCTCGGCCATGTGGCGTCCCTCGGCCACCGAGCCGCCGCCCGTTCCTCTCACCGGGACCGCCTGGGACAAGTTCTCCAACACGCTGCCTGCCTACGTTTGGCCGGCCGGGCGATGGGTGTTTTACGCTTTGGCGATAGTAGAAATATTGGTTCTAGTGGCTGCGTTGGTTATCCCGAGGAGCCTACGGTAGAGGCGCCAGCGTTTCCAGCGCCAGGTGTTCGCCGCGCGGGCGCTGGCAGGCCACCTCAAACGCGAAGGCCAGAATGCGGCGCGTCTCCAGTGGATCGATAAGCGCGTCCACATGTCCGCGCGAAGCCGCATGGCGGGCATCCAGCCAGCGGTCATAATCGGCGCGCGTGCCGGCGATTCGCTTCTGCAATTCCTCGGGCACCGGTCCGCCGGCAGCTTTCAATTTTTCAAGCTCCGGGCCGTGCACCGCCTGGACCGCCGAATCGCCTTCCATGACGCCGATGCGCGCGGTGGGCCAGCCGAATGCGAAGCTGGGATCGAATCCCTGTCCGGCCATCGCATAGTAGCCCGCGCCGCTGGCGTGGTTGAGCGTAAGGATAATCTTTGGAACCGTCGCGCAGGCCATGGATTCCACCATTTCAGCGCCCGCTCGAATAATGCCTTCGGTCTCGGCGTCCACACCCACCATAAATCCCGAGACGTCCTGCAAATACAACAGCGGAAGATTCTGCCGCCGCGCGGTTTCGACGAAGTAGGCAACTTTGCGCGCGGATTCCGTGTAAACGATTCCGCCGATGCGCGCGCCGCTCTTGGTCTTGAGAAAACCGCGGCGGTTCGCAATCAATCCGATGGGACGGCCGGCCAGGCGGGCGTTGGCGCAGAGCATTTCGGGCGCGTGCTCGGGCTGAAACTCGAGATAATCCTCGCGATCGACAATGCGCTGGATCACCGCTTCCATGTCGTAGGGGAGCCTGTGATCGGCGGGCATCAAATCATAAAGGCCTTCGCCGGGTTCCGCGGGCGGTGAGCCGTGAGCCGAATGCGCGGGCGCTGGGAGCTCGCGGAATTTCTGGCGAATCAGATCCAGACACGCCGCGTCGTCCTTGGCCATGTAGTGCGCGACGCCGCTGGACGCGGTGTGCATGCGCGCGCCCCCGAGCGATTCGGCATCCACTACCTGGCCCACCGCGCCTTTTACCAGGTTCGGTCCGCCGAGCCCCATGAAGCTGGTGCCTTCCACCATGATGATGATGTCGGAAAGCGCGGGAAGATACGCGCCACCGGCGATGCAGGGTCCCATCACCGCGGCAATCTGCGGAATTTTGAGCCGGCGTCGCATCAGCGAGTTGTAATAAAAGATGCGCGCAGCGCCGTATTGGCCTGGGAAGATGCCGTCCTGCAGAGGCAGGTTCACACCGGCCGAATCCACCAGATAGACGATGGGGACGCGGTTGCGCATGGCGATTTCTTGAGCCCGCAGGATTTTGGTGATGGTTTCAGGCCACCACGCGCCGGCCTTCACCGTCGCGTCATTGGCCACGACCACGGCGGGGCGGCCTTCGATGCGGCCCAGCCCCGTGACCACTCCGGCCCCGGGCGCCTGACCGTCATACTGATCCCACGCGACCAGCAGGCCGACCTCAAGGAATAGCGCGCCAGGATCCGTCAATCGCGCGACGCGCTCGCGGGCCGTGAGCTTGCCATCGCGATGCTGCTTCTCTATCTTCTTTGTACCGCCGCCCTGCCGCAGCCGCTCTTCCAGCTCCTGAAGACTTTCGACGAGCTGGCGCATGTGGCTGGCTGGAGCGGTGGTGTTCACGAACTCTAAGGATACAGAATCGCAGCCGGGTCCGGTAGCGGGGTCAGCGTGTTTTCAACAAGTTTGCCGCGCATAGACCCATCTCCATGGACATAGCGGAATTGCCTATTGCGGTGTATCCCCGCTTCTGGTAAACTTACGTAACCTCAAATAGGTTCGTGTCTCGGTTTGTTTTGTTGTTTGTGGGAAGGGGAAACGCCAGCCGTGTAGACTGCGGTGTTGGGGCCGTGGTTTTGTATCCAACATAATCCCTTTCTAATGTTTTGCGGATGCACGTGTTGTTGAGTGGCGCTTATGCGGCGCAGCCAGTCAATGCGGCGCTGCTTGTGTATCACTCTACGAAACGGTAAATGGGAAAGGGATATCGATGCATCAATTGCGAATTCTGATCGGCGTGGCTTTGTTTGCATTCCTGGCCACCGCGATGTTTGGCCAAACGGACTCGGCCCGCCTGGAAGGGACCATTCACGATCCCACCGGCGCCGTGGTTCCGAACGCGAAGGTTACGCTAGTCAATGTTGCGACGCAATCCCACGTTGAGGGAATATCGGACGCAGCCGGCGCTTTCATCTTTGCGTCCGTTCTGCCGGGCAAGTACAACCTGACCGTGGAAGCCTCCGGGTTCCGCAAGAGCGATGTCAACGGCATCGAGCTCAACGTCGGATCGGTTGTGTCTCAACCGGTGAAGCTTGAAGTTGGCCAGACCTCGGACAGCGTTGTGGTGGAAGCCACCACAGTGAATGTGCAGACCACCGATTCGCAAGTCTCGCGCACCATCACGATGCGCGATATCGATACTTTGCCGCAACTGGGGCGCTCGCCCATCTCGCTGGCAGCCTTCCAGCCGGGCGTGCAGATCAACCCTGGCGACAGCACCTTCTCGCACATCAACGGCAATCGCGGCGGCAGCAACAACGCCACCCTGGACGGTATCGATGTCAACGACTCCCTGGTCCCACGCCTGGGCCTTTCGCTCACCGCTAACAACACGGATTCGATTGGCGAGTTCCGCATCGTCACCACCGCCGCCAAGGCGGAATACGGACGCAGCGCGGGCGGCCAGGTTGAGCTGATCACCCGCTCCGGCACCAACTCCTACCACGGCAACGTGTTCGACTATCTCCGCAATACGGATCTGAACGCGAACGATTTTTTCAATAACCAGTCCGGCGGCGCGGTTCCGAAGTTTATTCAGAACCAGTACGGCGCTTCAGCGGGCGGACCCATCAAGCACAACAAGCTGTTCTTCTTCGCCAACTGGCAGGGTCTGCGCGCCACCACCGAGCAGGTTCGCAACCGAACGGTATTGTCCGATCTCGCCAAGCAGGGCATCTTCCAATGGAAGGACGCGAGCGGCAACATCCAGCAATACAACATCGTGGCGAACGATCCGCGTCATATCGGAATCGATCCCACCGTGTTGAAGAACTCTATCAGCCTGCTGCCCAAAGCGAACAATTCGGACTTGGGCGACGGCCTCAACACCCTGGGCTTCCGCTTCAATAATCCAACCGGCAGCCGCAGCGATCAGGCAACCGGGAAACTGGATTACCAGATGTTCAGCAACCTCCACTTGTTTGCTCGCTGGAGCGATTTCCATACTAGTTCCACCGACCAGTTGAACAATGCCGACTCCACCTTCCCGGGGCAGCCTACCGGAACGCAAGGCGGCCACCGCTGGGGCGATTCAATCGGTTTGGACTGGAACGCGACCCCGCGCTCCGTGAATGAGTTTCGATATGGGTACCAGAGCGCCAGCGTCGCTTTTAATCGGCCGGGCCGGCCGGCTGGTCCCGCTTACATCTCCAATGACTACACCGATCCATACAATTCGGCCTTCGCGCAAGGCCGCAACTCACCGGTAACCGAATTCACTGACAATTTCACGCACATCCTGGGTAAGCATACGTTGAAGGCTGGCGCCAACTACCGGCACACCCTTCAGACGGGCTACAACGATCAAGGAATTTACCCGAATGTGACCTTTAGCCCCACCGCGAACGGGAACGCACCGCCAGCCAGTGTCCGTCCCGCAGGTCTTTCGTCCACGGACCAAACCCGCTTCAACAACCTCTACAATGAACTGCTCGGCCGGGCCGATCAGAGCATCGAAACGTTCCTGAGCAACCTGAAGACCTTCCAGGCCGCCGGCACCACGCGCCAGCGCGATTACACGCTCAACGAGCAAGGCTACTTCATCCAGGACGACTGGAGAGTGCTTCGCAACCTCACCTTCAACCTCGGATTGCGCTGGGATATCTTTGGAAGTCCCCACGAAAAGAACGGCCAGCAGGGAACCTTGGATCAAATTGGGGCCCTCACTGCCGGCAGCCACATCAACAATTTCACCGTCGTACCAACCAGCAGCTTCTATCCAACCGATCTCAACAACTTCGCCCCGCGTTTCGGTTTCGCGTGGGACATCTTCGGCGATGGAAAGACGGCGCTGCGCGGTAACTATGGGATCTTCTATGATCGAACCGTCGGCGCGACGGTTAACACGGTGGACTCCGGCACCCCTGGATTCACACAGACCGCCTTTGTCCGCCCGAACGTGAACGGCACCGACATCCGGCTCAGCGATAACATCGGCTCTCCGGTGGTTACCGGATCGCCGACCTTGCTGCTTCCGGCCAACCGCTCCACCAGTGTCAATGTGTACGATCCTCATCTGAGGACCGGGTATGTAGAGCAGTACGGTCTCTCCATCCAGCGCGAGCTCGCCAAGAACACGATTCTCGAAGTCGGCTACGTCGGAGAGCGCGGCAAGAAGCTGTTCTACAACGAGAACCTCAACCAGTCGCACATCTACGGCGATTTCCTGAATTCCTTCAAGGAACTTCAAGTGGCGTGCCCCACTTCCGCTTGCACCGGTCCCGCGCCCTCCTCCACTAACACGCTGGTGCGCATGTTCGGTACTCCATCGGCAGCCGTGACCGGCGTCGGCGGCTCCACGGTCCTTACGCAAGGACAGGTTGGCGCGGCTGCCAGCACCATCGATCAGACGCAGTTCGCGAAATACGCGAACGCCGGTCTGTCCGACTATTATCTGCGGAATTTCCCGCAGTACAACAACGTGTTCTACGGCACCAATGCCGGCCTCAGCTGGTATGACTCACTGCAGGTCAGCCTGCGGCGCAACACCGGCATGCTGAGGGCGGCCATTAACTTCACCTATAGCCACACCCTCGACAACACCAACCAGGAAGGCAACGGGACCAGTTCCCCTATCGATAGCTTCAATCTTCCCCTCGCCAAGGCGCGCGGCGATTTTGACCGGCCGCTTTCCTTGAATTCGGCCGTCACCTTCACCCCTCCCATCGGACGCAACAAGATGGTCGGCGGCAACATGCCCAAGTGGGTGGATACGCTCATCGGCGGGTGGGACATTGGATCCCTCCTGGTAATCCAGAGCGCTCAGCCGTTCACCGTTACATCGGGCCGCGCTACCGGACCAACTTCCGCGGTGGCTTCGTACGCGAACTACAGCGGTGATCGCAACGCCGGTTTCCTGCAGCGCCGCGGTGATGGAGTGTACTTCTTCACTCCCGCCGAGGTTGCCCAGTTTAGTTCCTCGGCCGGTCCGGTACCTTTCCCGGGTGCGGGCGAGTTCGGAAACACGGCTCGCAATTCCTTCCGCGGACCCACGTTCATCAACCTGGACGCCTCGCTCATCAAGCGCTTCAAGATCACGGAGAACCAAAGCGTGCAGTTCCGCGCGGAAGGTTACAACGTATTCAATCACGCGCAGTTCGGGACGCCGAGTGTCAACCTGGCGACACCGTCCACGTTCGGCAAGTATAGCTCGACGCTCAATGGCGCGCGAACCCTGCAGATGGCTCTGCGGTACGATTTCTAGCCACTTCGCGGGTTCTTGTTAGATCTTCGGGCAGTGGGCCAAATGCTCACTGCCCGATTTGTTTTTTGAGTCAGGCAGAAGTCTCTAATCGAGGTAAGATCAACCCATGCCAGGAATATTGTTTGTGGCCGCTCTTGTAGCCGTCTTCGTATTGGCGCCGGCGGTCCCTGCGCAGGCTCAACCCCAACAGCCGGATAGTTCGCGCTTCAAGGTCCAATCCGCTACCGTCGTTGTGGATGTCATCGTTACTGACCGCAAGGGCAACCTGGTATCTGGACTCCCAGTCGGCGACTTCCAGGTATCTGAGAACGGCGTCCCACAGAAGATTTTGAGCTTTGAAGGACCAGCGGCCACACTGACCGGGCGTCCATCTGATGCGCCTGGTGTTTCGGTACAGGCCGGCACTTTCGCGTCGCGCAGCTTGCGGATTATCACGATCGTCCTGGACGTTAGCAACATGCGCGGCGCCAGCCTGAAAACGTCGATTGATGCAGCGCTCCAGTTCGTGGATAGAGCCATCGGCGCGGAGGATTTCGTCGCGGTTTATGCGATTGGCGCGGAGGTCCGCCTGGTGGTTCCTTTTTCGCGAGACAAGCAGAAGGTGAGCGAAGGGCTGCGGGCGCTTTCGCGCAGTAACTCCGGACTTCAAACAGCCATGGGCCGCGACGCAACCATCGCCGCCATGGATAGCTTGGACAGTCAGATTCAAACTTTGAATAAGACCGGCGATCAGGCCTCCGCCGCGATGGCGAAGCTGGCTGAGACCGAACGCCTCACCCTCCAGACCGAAATGGCCTTTCAAGCTACCATGCAGACCCGCGTCCTGTTCCGCGCACTGCGCGCCATTGCCCAGGCATCCGGCAATCTGCCCGGCCGGAAGAACGTCGTGCTCTTCTCCGAGGGTTTGCCCGCCACCACCGAAACCGATGCCGGCGTGGCATCCGTGGTGGATGCCTCCAACCGGGCCAATGTCGCGTTCTATGTCATCGATCCATCGGGACTGGGTGGAGAAAGCGGTGTAATGGGTTCATTCGATGCCAGTGGCGCCAGCGGAGGCAGAAGGGCATCCCAGACAGCGCGCGACAACGCCAATGCCGCCCGCCGCTCGGACGTGGTTGCGGGCGATACAAAATTCGATGTCGCAAACCAGCGCATGAACGCCGATAGCGGGCGCGATGGTTTAAGAAATGTAGCCGACCAAACCGGTGGCCTGCTGATCAAGAACCAGAATGAGCTGAAAGGCTCGCTCGAGCGCATTGACCGCGATCTGCGCGAGTTTTACACGCTGACCTATCAGCCCCAGGATTCCGTTTTCGACGGGTCGTTCCGCAAAATCAAAGTGGAAGTGTCCGGCGGCGGCCACACCGTCCGTTTCCGCAAGGGTTACTACGCGCTGGCGGCCGGCGAGGAGATGAAGGTTACGCCCGCAACGGCCCAGTTGTTGGCGTCGGTTGAAAACGGCTCGCTCAAAGCGGCCCTCAAACCCAGACTGAATGCCGCGATCGTCTTCAGCTCGCCCACCGAGCTCTCGGTTCCAGTCAGCATCTGGCTCCCCGGCGATCAAAGCTGGGTCAGCAAGTCCGACAAAGGGTATTTCGCGGGCGTCACCATGGTGATCACGGCCCGGGATGCCAACGGCAAGCTGCTGGACGTCTTCCAGCGGTTCGTCGACGCGCGCTGGACCAAAGACGAATGGAAGGGCATCGAGAAGAAAGGCCTGCAAATCGTTTCCAGCCTGACCATCCCCAAACTCCAGTCGCTGGAGCTGGAAGCCGTGCTTCAGTTCACCAGCGGAGCGGCCGCCGTGGGAAAAACGAAACTGAACATGCCGGGCAGCGACGATTCCGGCGCCCGTCTCACCAGCTTGTTTATCACCCCCCGCGTGGATGTCTCGCCAACCGTCCGCGAGGGCGATCCTCCTGCTCTGCATATCGCGAATTATCAGCTCTCGGTGCCTACCCAGACGCAGTTTGCTCCCACCGACAAACTGACGCTGTACTTCGGCATGGACAGCGTCTCCATGGACGCCGCCAGCGGCAGCCCGCGCATCAATTTGGCGCTGGCTCTGAAATCCGGCGACAAGGTAGTACGGGAGCTTCCCGCGGATTCCCTGCACGCGTGGGCTAAATCGACGAACCGGATTTTCTTTCTCGATCAATTCGACTTGGCCGGCCTCGCTCCCGGCAAATACACCCTGCAGGCCACCCTGAAAGACTTAGCCAAGAAAACCACCACCATTCAATCCGAAGATTTCTCAATCCAGTAACACAGGGCCATGCCCTGTCCCCGCGCCATTCAGTTATTCTAGAGCGATGCTGGCGTTAGACCGTACGGCTGCGCGCGCTGCCTGGACTGTTTTCCTGCTGGCGTTGTTGATCTATACCGCTTACGCCGTGCGTGAGACGCTGGTGGTCTTCGCGGCCGCGCTATTCTTCGCCTACATGCTGATGCCGCTTGTGGGCTTCGTGGAGCGGCACACGCCCAAGGCCATTGGCCGCACGGTAGCGTTGAGCGTGGTCTATCTGGCGTTCCTGGGACTCTTAATCGCTCTATTGCTCACCATTGGCGCCAGGATCGGCGACGAAGCCTCCAGCCTCGCCCAGAGCCTTCCCGATAAGATTCATAATCGCGAGTGGGTACAGCAAATTCCGCTGCCATCTTGGCTTGAGCCGGTGCGCGATCGCATCGTCGCGTGGATTCAGAATCAATTCAATACCGGCGGCAAGGATCTGATTCCCGCTCTCAAGAACATCGGCGAGCAGGTAGTATCCGGTCTGCGCTATGCCGTCTATGCGATCCTCATCCCGATTCTGGCGTTCTTCTTCTTGAAGGACGGGCATGGCATCCGCGAACGGCTGGTGGACAGCGTGGTGCCCGACAAGCAGCGCAAGGTGGTGGAAGAGATTCTTTCGGATCTGAACATCCTGCTGGGCCAGTACATCCGAGCTCTGGTGCTGCTGTCGGTTTCCACCTTCGTCTGCTACAGCATATTCCTCGAGGCCACGGGCGCGCCTTACGCCGTCCTGCTGGCGGGATGCGCCGCGATATTCGACTTTGTTCCCGTGGTGGGTCCTCTGGCGGCCGGCGTGCTGGTAATCACTGTCACTGGAGTCACCGGATACACACACCTGCTTTGGTACCTGATTTTCTGGGTGGTCTTCCGCCTGTTTCAGGACTATGTTCTGGGACCGTACCTCATGGGATCGGGAACCGAGTTGAATCCAATGCTGATATTGTTCGGCGTGCTGGCGGGTGAGCAGGTGGCCGGAGTGGCGGGCATGTTCTTCTCGGTACCGGTGATCGCGGCGCTGCGAGTGATTTTTGTGCGGCTCCAGCGATCCCATCAGAAGCGATGAGATGTTTCTGGGCGCTCCTGGCCCCGCTCCCGCTGGCCGCGCACATGGTCAGCATGAGTACCGGCGAGCTGCGCGTGGAGGGAGACCGCGCCCGCTATCAGCTTCGGATGCCGGTCTATGAAGTCGCGCACATTGCCGATCCGGACAAGACGATTCTCGCGCAGATCCACTTCCGAAGCGCCGGCGCGCTGGGCCGCGTAACTGAACAGAACTGCGCGCCACAAGAGGGTACCTACGTATGCACCGCGAGCTATCAGTTCCCCGCCCCGGTGGACACGCTCGAAGTGGAATGCCGCTTCGCCGCCGTCACGGTCCCCAATCACGTCCACCTGCTGCGCGCTTTTCGAGGCGACAAGGTGGATCAGGCCGTGTTCGACTTGTCGTATACCACCGCGGAGCTGCGCTTTCGCCCGCCGTCCGCCTGGGAGCTCGCCTTGCGCGAGCTGGCCGCGGGCTTCCTGCGCGCGCTCGGCGGCGTTGCGCCCCTGCTGTTTCTCGCGAGCCTCGTCCTGGCCGCCCGAAATCGCCGTGAGCTCGCGGCGCTTACCGCGGCGCTATTTGCCGGCGAACTTGCGGCCTGTACGGCCGGACCGTGGATGCTCCCCTGGTTCTCGCCCCGCTTTATCGAAGCCGCCGCCGCTCTCACCATCGCGTACCTCGCTTTCGAGATCGTGCTGATCCCAAATTCCGGATACCGCTGGCTAGTGGTTGGTATACTGGGCGTTTTTCAAGGCGCCTGGTTCGCTCTGTTCTTAAGCGGCAGTGGATACGCTGCAACCGTCTTCTTGACCGGCGTCCTGGTGGCCCAGCTGCTCGCCATCGGCGCACTGGCCCTGCTCATATGGAAACTCCCGCGCAAAGTAGTCCCCCTTGCCGCCTCCATCCTGCTCGCAGCGTCCCTGGCTTGGTTCTTCATCCGCCTCTACGCGTAACACAGGGCCATGCCCTGTTCTTCATGCGTAACACAGGGCCATGCCCTGTCCAGAGAATATTCCATTGGTACAATGAAACCAGAACAAACACAATGAAGCGGGAGTACACCAGACCATAATGGCTGTCACGGGCGCAGGCTTAGAAGGCATCGTCGCAACGGATTCGGCGATTTGTTTTATTGACGGGGACCGCGGCATCCTCAGCTACCAGGGTTACGACATCCACACGCTGGCCGATCACGCCACATTTGAAGAAGTCATCTTCCTTTTGTGGAACGGCCGCTTGCCCAAACAGTCAGAGCTGGATGCGCTAAAAGCATCGCTGGTGAAACACCGCCCCATCGACAAGCACGTAGCCGAATTCGTCGCATCGGCAGGCAAGTCGAATCCCATGGACATGCTGCGCACCGCGGTTTCCATGCTCAGCCTTTACGATCCGCAGGCGAAAGACATGTCGCCCGAAGCGAATCAGGAGAAGGCCGCCAAATTAATGGCGCAAACGTCGACCATCGTCACCACTTTCGACCGGTTGCGCAACGGCAAGCCCGTAGTGGAGGGCGACCCGAGCCTCGGATTCGCCGCGAATTTCCTGTACACGCTAACGGGCAAGAAGCCCGATGAAGTGATGGAGCGCGCTTTCGATCTGGCGATGATTCTGCATGCCGATCATGAGTTGAACGCCTCCACCTTCGCTGCCCGCGTGACGGCTGCCACGCTTTCGGATATTTACTCATCGGTGACCTCCGGAATCGGCGCGCTCAAGGGTCCGCTGCATGGCGGCGCCAATGAAGACGTCATCCGCATGCTGCTGGAAGCGGGCAGCGAGAGCGCCGCCTTGCAGCATGTGCATGACCGGCTGAACACCAAACGCAAGATTCCCGGCTTCGGCCATCGCGTTTATCGCACCGAGGATCCGCGCGCCACCCATCTGCGGTCCATGTCGGAGGAGCTCGGCCGGCGGACTGGACATCTGGATTTGTATCTGACGTCGAAAAAGCTGGAAGAGACCATGAAGGATCTCAAGGGCCTCAATGCGAACGTCGACTTCTACTCGGCGTCAACCTATTATTCGCTGGGCATCCCGATCGATCTGTTCACGCCGATCTTCGCCGTGAGCCGCATGTCCGGTTGGACGGCTCATATCCTGGAGCAGTACCGCAACAACCGCCTGATCCGGCCGCGAGCCGATTATACAGGCAAACCCGTGGGCCAGTCCTGGGTTCCCATCGAGCAGCGCTGATTCCGGCTCACGCATCGCGATTGAACGCTACCGCACATGCATGACTTGTCTCATTTCCGGTCGAATCTGGACGCCATCGCGGCGCGCTTGGCGGACCGCGGCTTCAGCCTGGATGTAGCGGGCTTCCGCGCACTGGACACTCAGCGCCGGGCGGCTGTTACCGAATCCGAGCAGTTGCAGGCTAAGGCGAACGCCCAGAGCCAGGAGATCGGAAAACTCAAGAAGGCCGGCGGAGACACCAGCGAGAAGCAAGCCGAGGTCCGCGCCATCAATGAGCGCATCGCAGCGCTCGCCGAAAACGTTAAAGCGGTGGACGAGAGCTTTCGGGCGCTGCTGGCTGGAATTCCCAACGTCCCGCATGAATCCGTCCCAACCGGCAAGTCGGCTGCGGAAAATGTTCAAGTGCGCAGCTGGGGCCAGCCGTCGGTTTTCGATTTCGAGCCCAAGGCCCACTGGGATCTGGGACCGGAACTCGGCATTCTAGACTTTGACCGCGCGGCCAAGATCACCGGCGCGCGGTTCGCGGTGTATTGGGGCGCGGGCGCGCGGCTCGAGCGGGCGCTGATCAATTTCATGCTCGATGTGCACACCCGCGAGCACGGTTACACCGAAGTTCTGCCCCCGTTCCTGATCAATTCGGCCAGCATGTATGGCACCGGCCAGCTTCCCAAGTTCGAACAGGACTCGTTCAAGATTAAGGACTACGATTTCTGGCTCGCTCCCACGGCTGAAGTTCCCGTGACCAACTTGTTCCGCGATGAGACACTGGACAGCGAGAAGCTGCCTGTCTCGCTGTGCGCATATACGCCGTGTTTCCGAAGCGAGGCGGGATCCTACGGGCGAGACGTTCGCGGCATCATCCGGCAACATCAGTTCCAGAAGGTCGAACTCGTCAAGTTCGCGCGCCCCGACCAAAGCTACGCCGAGCTGGAAAAGCTGACCGCCGACGCCGAAGACATCCTGCAACGCCTGGGATTGCCCTACCGCACCGTGGTGCTTTGCACCGGCGACATGGGCGCCGCTTCGGCCAAAACTTATGACATCGAGGTCTGGCTGCCGGGACTCAATGAGTACAAGGAAATCTCCTCGTGCTCGAATTTCGAGGCGTATCAAGCCCGCCGGGCCGCGATTCGCATGCGCGCCGGCAAGAAATCGGAATACCTGCACACCCTGAACGGCAGCGGGCTGGCCGTAGGTCGCACTTGGCTGGCGATTATCGAAAATTACCAGCAGGCCGACGGCAGCGTGGTGGTGCCGGAAGCGTTACGGCCGTATCTGGGACTCGATGTCATCCAGCCCCAGTCACAGCCCTGGCGATAAACTCAAGGCTGGCCTAAGTCGTCCGTTTTCAATTCTTTATAAGCTACGTCCCGTTTTAGCCGTAGATTGTTTTCCGGCGCCTCGCGGTTAAACTGGGTTCGAATTACCAAGAATCCTGGAGGCCGCATGTATCGTATTCTTCTCTCGCTGGCTCTGGCGCCCGCCCTGCTGGCATTACCGCCGCTGCGCACCGTTCAAGACACCCTTTTTCTCGCCGACGGCTCCCGGTTCAACGGGCTGGCAACCGTATCGTGGCCGAGTTTCGAGGCCTCGGATGGCTCCAGCGTGGCCGCGCAAACGCTGCGTCTCCAGATCCTCAACGGTTTTGTACGGGTGCAACTGGTGCCTACGACTACCGCGCTGACGGCCGCCACCTACTCGGTAAAATACAATAGCGACGGCCGGAATCAGTATTCCGAGACTTGGGCAGTGCCGCCGGGCGTGGGATTGCTCCGGATCTCGGACGTGCGCGTGCAGGGTCCCATCGAAGTAGTGCCTCCCGCTCCGTCCGGGTCCATCCAAATCACGGACGTCGCTGGTTTGCAAAACGCCCTGAATATCCGGCCGGCTGCCGGAAGCGGGTTCTCCACCTCCCGTGCCGCCGTCATCGATTCATCGGGCGGCCTCAATGCCGCCCAGGGAAGCCTCTCGGACTGCCTGCACGTGGACGGAACCGCCGGCCCTTGCGGCAATGCGTCCGCGGCGTCGCTGGCTTTTGTGGATGGCGAGGCCCCCTCGGGCCTCTTGGACGGCGTCAACCCCAGCTTCAGCTTCGCCAATTCGCCCAACCCCACCTCCAGCCTGCTGTTGTATCGTAACGGCCTGCTGCAGCGTCAGGGGCAGGACTTCACGCTGGCCGGAGCCTCGATTACCTTCCAGGCCGGTGCGCTGCCCCATCCCGGCGACATCTTGGTTGCGTCCTACCGGCTAGGCGTGGCGCTGACCGGGGTGGGGTTCGTGGATGTCGAGACACCGGGGGGCTCGCTCAACGGGGCTAATACAGCGTTCACGCTCGCGCAGTCGCCAGTCCCGGCCGGAAGCCTGATTGTGTTTCGGAATGGACTCCGTCTGCGGGCGAACGTCGATTATTCAGCTAGCGGCAGTTCCTTGACGTTCCTGAACGGTCAAATACCCCAAAGCGGGGATGTCCTGCTTTGCTCCTATCGAATCGCCCAATAGAACTGCAGGGGCCCTACGGCTACGGGTTTTTCCACTTATCCATTACGTACATTATTAGATTGTGGAACGTAATCGCTTCGCGCATCATGGTGTTAGCAGAATCGCCCGAGGAGCACGTTTAAGATGCGAAACTTTTTCAAAAGGCTTTGGCACAACCGGATCGGTCAGGATCTGATCGAATACTCACTTCTCGCGGCCGCGTTGGTTGTAACCGTCGCAGGCTTCCTGCCCACCACGTTGATGCCGGCGGTAAGCACCATCTTCTCGAGAATCAGCAGCTCCTTCAGCGCCAGCTAATCCCCCCTGTGGGGCAGGTTAGCAACCTGCGGGACGCTTTCCAAGCGGCCCTCCCCAAGTATGTCTTGCCTCCACCTTCCGTACATGCGGCGTGCACCCCCGCACTACCCTAGTGCACGGCAGTCACGTTCGCCAGCACCGTCACCGGACTCACAATCTGCTCCTCATTTTGCTGGTGAAGCTCGCAAAAAGAGGTCGGCTCGGTTCCAGCCACAAACCACGAACTTTCCACCCAGGGACAGTACGGCATGGCGAGTAGTCCTGTCGTGGGATCCACGGTAGCTCGCAGAACCCCCGCAGGCTGCGGGAACGGCTTGGCCTCACGATAGCGCTTGTAACGCGTGGCTTCCTGCATAAATTCGGTCCAGACCGGCAGTGCCGACCGTGCGCCTTCCAGGCCCAGCTCGTGGTAATCGTCGTATCCGATCCAGACCACGCACAGCAGTTCTGAAGTGAAGCCCGCGAACCACCCGTCGTGCGACGTTCCCGTTTTCCCCGCCGCCGGCAGCTTGAATCCGCGAGAACGGACCCCTGCCGCGGTCCCGCTGCGCATCACTTCCTGCAGCATATCGACCATCAGGAAAGTGACCCGAGGGTCCAGCACGCGCCGGGTTTCCATTTCGCCGCTGAGCACGGACTGGTCCCGAGAGTCGCGAATTGAGGTGAACATCTGCGGCGAGACGCGCATCCCGCCGTTGGCGAATACCGTATAAGCGCCCGCGATTTCCAGCGGCGTGACATCGTATGAACCCAGCGCCACCGCGGGCGTCGGCCGGATGTCTTCATTCATTCCCGCGCGCTTCGCCAGCGCCACTACTTTGTCGAAACCCACCAACTCGCCAACTTTCACAGCCGCTACGTTCATGGACTTAGCCAGCGCCTGCTTATAAGTGACCGTGCCGTGGAATCCGTGCTTGAAGTTATCGGGCGAATAAGTCTGATTCGCAAAGCGGAATACGGTGGGCTGATCGAGCACGACGGAACTCGGTGTGAATACCGGTCCGTATCCTTCCACTGCCGAACTCAGAGCGGCGGCATACACGAAAGGCTTGAATGCGGACCCCGGCGGACGTCGCGACACTGCGCGGTTTAACTGGCTGACCGAATAGTTGCGCCCGCCGCACAGCGCCTTTATTTCGCCGGTGTGCGGATCCATTGCGATCAGCACTACCTGGGGCGCGGCGCGAGTGCCGCCTTTCTTGTTCTGGCGCGCCAGTTCCCGATCTACATTCTCCATGCCGTCGCGGATGGCCTTCTCCGCTGCAGCCTGCAGCCGGAGATCCAGCGTGGTGTAGACATTCGAGACGCCTTTCAAATCGCGATCCTCTAGCCGCTTCTGCAGATCGTCGCCAAGCAAATCGATAAAGTATTGCGTTTCCGACAACTCCGTGGCGCCCGATTCCAGTTTCAGGGGAGCCGCGGCCGCCTGCTCGTATTGGGCCGGGGTGATCCAGTGATTCTCCCGCATCAGCATCAGTACCAGATTGCGCCGCTCCCCCGCCCGCTCAGGATACCGGATGGGATTAAACCAGCTGGGGCGCTGAATGATGCCGGCCAGCAATGCGGCTTCCGGTAGATTCAGGTTGCGCACATCCTTATTGAAATACGCTCTGGCCGCCTGCCCGAATCCATGGATATGAAAAGTTCCCCGGCTGCCCAGATAAACCTGATTGGCATAGTGCTCGAAGATCTTCTTCTTCGAAAGCCGTTGTTCCAGGTGCAGCGTAATCATGCACTCGGCGCTCTTGCGTTTCCAGGTCTTGTCCGGATCCAGATACAGGTTGCGCGCCAGCTGCATGGTGAGTGTGGAAGCGCCCTGTTCTTTCTTGCGATCCTTGAAGTCCACCCAGGCCGCCTTCGCGATGCGCGGAATGTCCAGGCCCACGTGCTGGAAGAAGTGTTTGTCCTCGGCTGATATCACAGCCTGTACCAACACCGGAGGCAGATCCTGATAGCGCACCATGATGCGTTTCTCGCGGCCGTCCTCTGACAGATTGGCGATCATTTGCGGAGGCAGTTCATACTCAGCCAGCCTTCCGCCCCCAAGATCGGTCAGGCCTGTCACCACCCCCTTGTCAAAGTGGATTCGTGCGCCTGTCTTTCCGGTGTGGATCGTTACCTGATGATCGCCGTCCTCAAAACTCACCTCATGCGTCGTGCAGCGCCGCAGTGCCGATACCAGATCGTCTTCCGAAATCTGGTCCCCGGGGGTGATGAGCTCACCCACTGCATAAAAGTTGAAGGTATGCGAGAACGGACCAGCGTCCAGTTGCGCATCTATCTTCCGCGTGAATCGAGCCCAGGCGACACCGGTTACGATCATCGCAATCAGGATGAGGGCCGCGCCGCAACAGGCCCAGATCAAGATTCGTCGGTGAGCCGGAGTCAATTCCACTTTATTAGGGTCCGGACTCTCGGTTTTGGGTTCGGCTGTGGGATGTTCGGTGAGCTGCACGTTCAAAAGAGTGCACTTGCCGTGCCATCCTGTAGAACCGTCAGCTTAGACACACTACATAACCGCAACCAAGTGTTTTTTACCAGTTGAGGCGAAGTCCTCTTTACAATTTTGTCTTTTATTTACGCCCTGTTACAGCGACACCCGGGATTTGGCACGTAAGCTGCAAGGCTGAATGGCGGAGGAGACACCACATCATGTTGCACTACGCATTGGTATTCCTGTTGATCGCCCTTGTGGCGGCGCTTTTGGGTTTCGGCGGAATCGCAGCCTCTTTTGCCGGGATCGCGAAAATCCTTTTCTTCTTGTTCATCATTTTGTTCCTGGTCAGCCTGATCATGAACGTCTCACGACGCGCCTGACCTCATACGGGTGGGGCGGGTCCTCTGAATGCAGCGCTCAGGGTGCCGCCCCACTACGCGCGTCGCGGAACGAATTTCAACCCAGTTAGTTCCGTTGAAAATCCCACCACCTTGGTGTCCACCATCCCGGCCGCCCGTCCCGCCGCCAGCACTTCGCTTTCAGTGATGGTCTTCACGCCCTTCGGATACAAAATCCACACCGGACCCTCCGTCAAATACGCCAACTCAAGCAATTGATCCTTGGTTCCCGCAGCCAGGAACGTCAGGTCGGCTTTGGCGCGAACCACCAGCGCCCCGCGGTTTTTGATTTCTTCTGTGAACGCCGGATCGAAGCGGCCCATCAGCCGTACCCGCATCCCGGGTTTCACTCCCAGCTTGTCGAGGTGGCTGGGCGGATTGCGAATGCGGGCGGCCCATTTCTCAGCAGCATCGCCGAGGTAGAACACGGCCCTGCCGCCATCGAAAACCACATCCAGGCGTCCGTCGCGCGCTTCCATGGCAGAGATGGCCCGATGCAGGATCTTGAGCCGGAAATCACCGCGAAAGATAAGCTCACTCGTCTCCAGCAGCGCCTTGCCGAGCGATGATTTCCCCTCGAACTCCACCCGGCATTTAGCTTCTTGTCCCATATTTCACCCCTCCCCGAACTTGCGCCGCAGATTATTCAGATACGCGTTCACACTCGCGGTGTGCCCGATGATGAACCGCGAAACAAAGCGGAACAGCGGATTGTAAACCTCGCCGTTTTCTGTAATGGTGACCGTGCAGCCGCCGGCGTCCGGGGTCACGACGTAGGTCCAGACCCCGCCGAAGGGAAGTTTCGCGTCGGCGATTCGGACCACCAGCCGCCGCGGTGGAATCGCCTCCACTTCCTCGAAGGTGATGCCGCTTCCGCGCCGGTCGAGCTCCTTCCAGGTTCGACGGCCGTTGCGCGGCGGTAGCGGATGATAGCCCTGCACATCGGAGCGCCAGCGTGGATCGCCCGTGATCACGGCCCAAACTTCCTCAGGTGGCCGGCGGCAGCTAGCCGAACGCGTGACCACATGACCCTTGGGCAGCATCGCCCCCACCAACACAATCAACACCACGATGGCGACTGCTGCGATACCCGCGTACAAAATCCATTTCATCGCTGCTCTCCCTTCTTCTGCTCCGCCTTGGCGTGCATGGCCTGCCTCGACGCCCGCGCCAGTAGTCCCAGCCCCGCCAGCGCTTTCCGCCGGTCATCGCGATTGAGGTTCGCCAGCATCGCCTGCACCCGCTCCGGGTCCAGTACCGACTTCTCGCTCTTGATGCGCACGCCTGACTCGGTTAGACGGAGCTGAACCCTCCGGGTATCGTCCTGGTCGCGAATCCGCGATACATACCCGCCTCGCACCAGCCGTTCCACCGTGATCGACATGGTTGAGGCGGTCACGCCCATGTGAGCCGCCAGCTCCGCCAGCGCCGTGGGTTCGATCTCATCGAGATGATCCAATACGCTGGCTTGATGCGAGCTAAGAATCGCCCCCGACTGCTGGTCCCGCACGTGACGCGTATGGCAGGCAAAGTAGATTTGCGGGTACAGCGCCAGCACCTGGCGAACGTCTGCGGCGGCATTCACGAATCCAGTATACCATTTTACTTTGATTCGTCAAATCAAAGTAAAGAGCAAGTTTGTACCAACCGCCCTTCGCTATGCTGGGTCAATGAGCTACGAAACCCGCCTCAACATTCAGTTCCCTGCCCTGGACGTGATCGACGAGAAGGCCGTCGCCGACGCGTGCGAGTATCCCTGGTTCAACCAGACCCTCTGCAAAGTGAACGAATCCGTCGTCCGGCTGGGAGTCGTGCAGGGAGAATACCACTGGCACAAGCACAACGATGACGACGAATTTTTCTACGTGGTGGAAGGAACCCTCTTCATCGACCTGGAGGACCGGACGGTCGACTTGGCGCCCCGCCAGGGATTCGTCGTCCCAAGAGGCGTAGTACATCGAACCCGCGCGACGGAGCGAACCGTAATCCTGATGGTTGAGAACGCCGGCATCATCCCCACCGGCAACTAACGTGGCGCAGGCATTTCTGCCTGCGACAGCCCCCGCAACAACTCCACCCCTCTCCTCATATCGCGCAGCCGCTCCAACTGATCCTCCACCTCCCGCTCAATATTCAGCGGACCCCGAAACCCGATCTCGCGCAGCTTCGCCACGAAGCGTTCCATCCCCACCGCCCCTTCCCCCAGGGGCTTCTCAGTTCCCAGCGCGCCCTCCCTCACTGGCCAATCGCCATCCTTCGCATGCACCGATAGAATGTGCCCCCCCAGAATGTCCAAAGCTTCTATCGGATCGCCCGTGCCATACAGAATCATATTCGCGGGATCGAAATTGATCCCCAGATTCGGCCGCTGCACGTCATGCAAGAATCGCAGCAGCACCTCGGCCGGCTCCTGTCCGGTTTCGAGAGCGAAAGTCTGTCCGTGCCGCGCGGCATGCTCGCACACGCGCCGCACCACATCGCGCACGGCGGCATAGTCCGGATCGCCGGCGTCTTCGGGCACGAATCCGATGTGGCATCCAATCCCTGGCGCCCCCAGTTTCGCGGCAAAATCGCTGACGGCTAAGGTGCGCAGCTCGCGCTCTGCCCGTGTTTCCGGCGGAACAAAGCCCACCGTCCTCTGCACCGTGGGAATATCGGCGTAGCTCTCGCCGTTGTACGCGGCGATGACGGTAATCAGCGTGAACTGATGTTGCTCGAACGCACTGCGCCAGTCCTTGGCCAGCGCCGCCGACAGCTCCACGCTCCCCGCGATACCCAGTTGGCCGCAGCGCACGCCCAGCGCCTCAATCTCGTGCAGGTGGTCGCGCTCGGCCCAGAACATTGCCCCGGGCTCGCGGTCATTCAAAGTTTGCATGCGATCCGTTCTCCGTTTCTCGCTCGCGCTTCCAGCAGCAAACGCATCAACGCCACCGCACGGGCCGATTCTGCCGGCGGGCACAATACCGGCTGGCGGCCGGTACGGCAGCACTCAACGAAATACTCGATCTCCGCGGCGTAGCCGTCATTTTCCAATTGCGGAAGCGGTTCCGCATTCCCGCCGGTGCGATAGAGGATCGGCCCGCAGGCCACCGCGGAGCTGTATTCCACCACCCCGTCGTCGCCGATTACCGAATACTCCATCGAAAACGGATACGCTCCAGGATGATGCCATCCTCCGCTGATGGAAACACACAAGCCGCCTGCATAGTGCAGCGTAGCCGCAATCAAATCGACGCCCTCCGCCGGCGCTTCGTACCCCGTCGCTGACACCGCCTCTGGCGCTCCGAAAAGATGGAGCGCCATGTCGGCATCGTGAATCAGCAGATCGAAAACGCCCCCACCGCTGCGCGCCGCATCGGCCAGCCACGCACTCCATCCCGGCGTCGCGCACCGGCGGCGGAAGGTCGCCCAGCGTACCGCGCCCAGGCTTCCCAGCGCGTCCTTCAAAGCCGCATACATCGGAAAGAAGCGTAGAACCTGCGCAGCCATCAATATTCGATCCGCCTTGGCGGCTTCGGCGATCATCGCACCGGCGGACTCGCCGTCGAGCGCCATCGGCTTCTCCACCAGCACATGCTTCCCCGCCCCCAGCGCGGCGATTGCTACCGGCGCGTGCAGATCCGTGGGAAGGCACACGTCCACCGCGTCAATTCGCGGATCCGCCAGCAGTTGGTCAAGGTTGCGATAGCGCGCCACGCCTTCAAAATCGAGTCGCTCCGCAGGACCGCCCAGGTTCCCATGCACCCTGCTCAAATCACCAGCCAGTTTCCGCTCGTCGCCGCTATAGACCGCCGCCAACTCAGCGTCCGGAACCGAGCGCAGTGCCTTCAAGTGCGTACTGCCCATGAATCCCAGCCCGAGCACCGCGACGCGCATAGACACCCATGCTATCAGGCGCGCCTGGTATTCTATTAGCAGTGCTGCGCACTCTGCTGCTCACTCTCTCGCACCAGGGCTGGCTGCGGCACTGGGTGGAAACATCGCGGATCAGCGCACGGTTCACCTCGCGCTTCGTGGCCGGGTCCTCGCTCCCGACGGCGCTCGAGGTTTGCCAGAGGCTCGCGTCGGAAAAGACTCTTGCCACACTCGATCACCTGGGCGAAAATGTCACTTCCCTCGAGGCGGCCGGCCAGTCCCGCGATGCGTATCTGAGCGCTCTGCAAAAGCTCATCGCGCTGGATCTCGGCGCTTCGGTTTCCATCAAACTGACCCAATTCGGCCTGGATCTGGATGAACGCGCCTGCCGCGAAAACGTCGATCCGCTGGTGGACTGCGCGCGCGCCGGCGGCACCCGCGTCGAGATCGACATGGAATCCAGCGAATATGTGGATCGCACTCTGGACATAGTCTCCGATATGCACGCGCGCCATGCCAGCGTCCGCGCCGTCGTACAAGCGTACCTGTATCGCAGCGAGGCCGATATCGAGAAGCTCAACGCGCTATCCATTCCCGTGCGGCTGTGCAAAGGCGCGTACAAGGAGCCCGCGGCGGTGGCTTGGCCGAAAAAGGCCGATGTCGACGCGAACTATGTCCGCCTCGCCCAGCTGCTGCTGGACCACGGCACTCTCCCCGCCATCGCTAGCCACGATGAAAAGATTCTGCGCCAGCTTCTGGATTACACCCGCAAGCGCGGGATTGGCTCGGATCAGTTCGAATTCCAGATGCTCTACGGCATCCGCCGCGACCTGCAGCGCATGCTGGTGGAGCAGGGTTATCGCCTGCGCTTGTATGTCCCGTACGGGGACGCCTGGTACCCCTACTTCATGCGCCGCCTTGCGGAACGCCCAGCCAATGTGCTGTTTCTGGCAAAGAACCTGTTTAATTGAATAATTACTGAAATGGCTTGCAATTGACAGCCACTCGTCGCATACTTGCAGACGTTCCACATTCAAAACCTTGGAGGCTGCTTTGAAACACCGCATTTGCTTTGCGTCTACCGTTGCTGCAATGGCATTCACCACGTTCCCGTCAATCGCTCAGGACCAGACCAATCCCCCGCCGATGCTGCGCGTGATCCGCGAGGACATTAAGCCGGGGCGCGGCGCCGCGCATGAGCGCATCGAGGCCGGTTACGTTCGCGCGTTCGCGAAATCTAAATATCCGAACTACCTGGCTATGACCTCGCTGACTGGCCCGGATCAGGCATGGTTCCTTGAGCCGTATGCCACCTACGCCGCGCTCGAAAGCTCCCTCCAATTGGTGGACCATGACGCGGTCTTGAAAAAACAATTGGACCAGCTCGATTCACAGGATGGCGACATGCGATCCGGCGGCCGCAATATGATCCTGGTGTATCAAAAAGACCTCAGCTATCGCGCCGAAGACTTGATCCGCGATATCCCCAAGGCCCACTACATGCGGATCCAAACCATTCGCATCAAGAGCGGACATGGAACTGAGTTTGCCGAAGTTCGAAAGACTCTGAATGCGGCGCTCGCGAAAATGAACGTGGCAGCACCGGCAGCGGTGTACACCGTGGCTTCGGGTGCTCCCGCTGGCACCTACATCATTTTGCGCCCCGCCGATTCATTGAAGGCTTTGGATCCTGGTCCCCCGGCCGCTATGACTATCCAGCAGGCCATGGGCGGCGATGCAGCTTTCGCCAGTTACCGCAAGTCGAATAACGATCTGGTGGTATCCAGCGAGAACACCTTGTTCAGCTTCAACCCGAAGATGAGCTATCCACCCAAGCGTTTCGTGGATGCCGACCCCGACTTCTGGACTCCAAAGGCGTCCGCAACTCCCGCCAAGACCGCCGCAAAACCCGCCGGCTCAAAATAACCGCCGCTCCGACACGGAGCCGCGCCCGCAGGAAGCGGAACGACAACCGGCACATCCTAACTGCCCGGTTGTCGATCCGCCTGCTATCCTGATTCACAATGAAGACCGCCCTCGCCGCCCTCTGCATCCTCCTCCCCGCCGCCCACGCCGCCGACCGCTATACCGTCGACTGGAAGCAGCTCGAGCCGCAAATCCTAGAGATCTACACCTCCCTGATCAAGATCGACACCAGCAATCCGCCCGGAGGCGAAACCCGCGTCGTCGATTACTTGCGGCCTTTCCTCGATAAGGCCGGCGTGTCCTATCAAGTGCTGGCTCTCGACCCTGCCCGCGCTAACCTGGTGGCGCGCATCAAAGGCAACGGATCCAAGAAGCCCTTGCTGATCCTTGGCCACACCGACGTCGTCGGCGTGCAGCGCGACAAGTGGCCCGTGGATCCCTTCGCCGCGCTCCGCAAGGACGGCTTCGTCTGGGGACGCGGCTCTTCCGACGACAAGCCCCACGTCGTCGCCGGCCTCATGATGATGATGATGCTGCAGCGCCTGCACGTCCCATTGGATCGCGATGTCATCTTCGTGGCCGAGTGTGGCGAAGAAGGCACCACCGGACCGGGCATTGACTTCCTCGTGAATAATCGCTGGAAGGACATCGAAGCTGAGTACGCTCTGGCCGAAGGCGGGCATGTGGCCTCGCGTGCCGGCAAGGTGCGTTACGTCGAAATCACCACCACCGAGAAAGCTCCCCGCACCACCCGGCTGGTGGCGCGCGGCACTGCGGGACATGGCTCGCGCCCCCGCCTGGATAATCCAGTGCTGCACATCGCCTCAGCCGTCGGCAAATTCCTCGATTGGCAGCCGCCCATGCGTCTGAATGACACTACGCGGACCTTCTTCGAGCGCATGGCCACCATCAGCTCTCCCGATCAGGCTTACCGCTACAATCACATTGCCGATCCCGCGCACACCGCCGAAATCCAAAAGTACCTTCTCGAAAATGAACAGGGAAACTACTCGGTGCTCCGGACCTCCATCGTACCCACCATCATCCATGGAGGTTTTCGCTCCAACGTCATCCCGTCGGAAGCCGAAGCCACTCTGGATATTCGCGCCCTGCCCGATGAAGACATGGACAAACTGTACGATCAGATGCGCCGCGTCATTAATGATCCGTCCGTCGAGATTGTTTCCACCGCCAGTGACCACCGCCGCGCCAGTCCGCCCTCGCGCATCGACACCGATATGTTTCGCGCCCTCGAACGCACGCAGCAGCGCATGTACCCCGGCGCAATCACGCTGCCCGCCATGCTCACCGGCGCCACCGATATGGCCCAGCTTCGCGCCAAGGGCGTCCAGGCCTACGGCTTCGGACCCGTTGTGGACGAAGCCGAATACACCCTGCACGGCCCCCACTCCGACCAGGAGCGCATGCTCGAAACCTCCATCTACAAAATGGTCGAATTCCTCTGGTACACCGTCCTGGACATCGCCTCCACCAAATAACCCCCCATCACTGTGCTCGTGCAACAGGCCTCCCGGCCTGTCACCCCCCACGCCCACATGCTACCGTAACAACGTGAGCGTAGAAGAAGAACTAAAAGAACACGCCGAGCACGCCCGTGAGCCCTTCGACAAAATGGTCGCCGCCACCATGGCCGTCATCGCCGCCCTCCTCGCCATCATCACCGCGCTCGGACACATTTACACCACCGAAGAACTCATCAATCAGCAGAAAGCTTCGGACCAATGGTCTTACTACCAGGCCAAATCCATCCGCCGCTATGAATCCGAAATCGCGCGCGATCTGTTCGCCGCCATGAAAGCCGAGAAATCCGAAGCCTACGCCAAGAACATCGAAAAGTACCGCACCGACGGCGAAGAGATCCAGCAAAAGGCCAAGGAGTTCGAAGACGAGAGCCACCTTCGCGGCAAGCAGGCCTTGCGCCTCCATCTCGGCGAAATCTTCCTCGAAGTCGCCATCGTGTTCGCATCGCTCGCCATCCTCACCAAACGTTCGCTGCTGTACTGGACAGCCGTCTCCAGTGGCGCCGTGGGAGCCGGCATCGCCGCCACCACCCTCTTGATTCGTTGAACGATGATTGAAATCGTACGGTCAGGTGTTTCCGCGCGCGCCACTCGCGTGGCCCTCTTCGATTTCGACGGCACCCTCTCGCTGGTTCGCTCCGGCTGGATGGATGTCATGATCCCCATGATGACCGGCCTTCTGGCTGACCTGGACACCGGCGAAAGCGAATCCGAACTGCGCGGCGTAGTTGAAGACTACGTCGGCCGCCTCACCGGCCAGGAAACCGTCTACCAGATGATCGCCCTGGCTGAAGAGATCAGCAAACGCGGCGGAAAGCCGCTGGACCCGCTGGTGTACAAACGCATGTACCTCGATCGTCTCTGGGATCGCATCAAACACCGCGTAGCTGAACTGCGCGGCGGCCAGGTTCCTCCGGAACGCTACCTCGTCCCCGGATCGCGCGCGCTGCTCGAAGACCTGAAGCGGCGTGGCTTCACACTTTATCTCGCCAGCGGAACCGATGAAGAATACATGATGAACGAAGCCCGTCTCTTGGACGTCGAACGTTACTTCGACGGCGGCGTCTACGGTGCGCTAGACGATTACCAGAATTTCTCCAAAGCTATTCTCATCCAGCGCATCCTCCACGCCGGCGAGTTTCGCGGTGATCAGTTTCTGGCGTTCGGCGACGGTTACGTCGAGATTGAAAACGTAAAAGAGGTCGGCGGCATCGCGGTGGGCGTGGCTACCGCCGAGCCGGATTGCCGAATCGTCGATCAATGGAAGAGGCAGCGCTTGATCAACGCCGGCGCCGACTTCATCATTCCAAACTTCGAGTGCCGCGCCGAGCTGACCACGGCCTTATTCGGAGCCTGACATGGAATCCAAGTACCAGCTCTTTGACCGCTCGCGTCTCAAGATCCAGCCGCTTTCCTTGCGTCAGAATGACCTCACCCTTGAGCGCTGGCTCAGCCTCGACGACCCCACGCCTGACTACCAGCATCCCGATCTCCCCGCCGTATCACTGCGCTTGCACGCCGCCAAAGCCGCCGGCGCTTCCCGTACCTTGATCATGGGCGCGCATGTCATCCGCGCGGGCGTGAATCGTCACATCATTGACCTGATGCAGCGCGGATTTCTCGATCATGTGGCCATGAACGGCGCCGGCGCGATTCACGACTATGAGCTGGCCCGCATCGGAGCAACAACCGAAAGCGTCGCCCGCTACGTTCGCAGTGGCGAGTTCGGCCTGTGGCGCGAAACCGGCGAACTGAACGATTGGGTGAGTGAGGCCGCGCAATTGGGCCTCGGCCTCGGTGAAAACGTCGGGCGTCGCATCCTTGCCGCCGATTATCCGCACCGGGACCTCAGCATTCTAGCCGCCGCATACGAGCTGTCCATCCCCGTTACCGTTCACGCCGGCATCGGCTATGACATTCTCCACGAACATCCGAACTGCGACGGCGCGGCTTTCGGCGGCGCCAGCTATCGTGATTTTCTGATATTTGCCCGCACCATCCAGCGTCTCGAAGGCGGCGTAGTGCTTTCCTTTGGTTCCGCTATCATGGCGCCCGAAGTCTACTTGAAAGCTCTGGCCATGGCGCGCAATATCGCTCATCAAAACAACCAGTCGATTTCGAAGTTCACAACCGCCGTTTTCGATCTCTGGCCCATTCACGGCGATTTCCGCAAGGAGCTGCCCAAAACCGATCCGGGCTACTATTTCCGCCCCCATAAGACCATCCTGGTGCGAACCGTGGCCGACGGCGGCGAGAGTTACTATTTTCAGGGCGACCATCGCGCTACCCTGCCTGCCTTGCGCCGCGCGATAGTGGAGAGTGCGTGACTGTAGAAGAGATTCTCGCCGCATTACCTAAAACGCGCGCGCTCGTCGTCGGCGATATTTGCCTCGATCGCTGGTGCACCTACGATCCGGCCTTGTCTGAGCCGTCGCGTGAAACCGGAATTCCCCGCACCGGCGTGGTGTCCGTGGAAGTCACGCCGGGAGCGGGCGGCACCGTGGCTAATAACCTGGCCGCGCTCGGTGTGGGCCGGGTTGCGGTGCTGGGCGCGGTGGGCGACGACGGTTCCGGCTACGAACTGGCGCGCGAGCTGGGCCGCCGCGGCATTTCGACGGACCTGTTGCTCCGCTATCCCGAATTCCCCACCTTCACCTACAGCAAACTGATCAATAAGGCCACCGGCCAGGAGGACCAGCCGCGCGTTGACTTCATCTACACCCAGCCGCCTTCCGCGGCCGTCGAGCGCGAGCTGATCGAGCGGCTCCGCGCCGCAGTGTCTACGTTTGACGCGATCCTGGTGTCCGATCAAACCGAGATCCGCGGCCGCGGCATCGTCACCGCCGGCATGCGCCAGGCTCTGGCCGAGCTGGCGCAAGCGAATCCTCAAAAAGTGATCTGGGTGGATTCGCGAGTACATGCCTCCCTGTTTCGCGGCGTGATTGTGAAGCCCAACGCCCAGGAAGCCGAAGCCGCATCGCTCGAATTGTTCGGCGAAATTGATTTTGAGCGCCTCCGCCGCCATCTGGAAACGAAGCTGCTGTTTGTAACGCAAGGCCCCCAGGGCGTGCTGGTGTGCTCCGCGCAAGGTGAAGCGCGCGTGCTTACCCGGCCCGTCGCCCAGCCGGTGGATATCTGCGGCGCAGGCGACAGCTTCTCGGCGGGCGCGGCCGTTGCGCTGGCGATTACCGGATCAGCCATCGAAGCCGCACGCTTCGGCAACCTCGTCGCATCCGTCACCATCATGAAGATAGGCACGGGCACCGCCAGCCCCGCCGAGATTCTGGAAGCGGAGCGCGCTTGATTCTGGCCATCGACATTGGCGGCACGAAGTTTTCCATGGCATTGTTCGATGGCGACCGCATGGTGCGCCGCGAGACGTATCCCACTGATCGCGCCGGCGGGCGCGCCTGGATGGTGCAGCAGCTCGCGGCCCTGATCGCGGAGTGGAAAACGCAAGCCGAGATCGGCGGCTGCGGCATCGGATTCGGCGGGCCAGTACTGTGGAAATCGCAGCGCATCGCGACTTCCACCCACGTCGGCGGCTGGGCCGATTTCGATCTGCCCGCCGCCCTCGAGCCGGTGCTGGGCTTCCGTCCCATCATGGACAACGATGCCAACGCCGGAGTCCTGGGCGAGGGCCTCTACGGCGCAGGCCGGGACGCGCGCCCGCTATATTACTTGACTGTCTCCACCGGCATCGGCTCCGGCATCCTCACGGAGGATGGCCAAACCTATCGCGGCGCCGATTCTTTCGCGGGCGAAGTGGGACACATCGTGATCCGCCCTGACGGTCCGGATTGCCTGTGCGGATCGCGTGGCTGCTTCGAACGCATGTGCTGCGGCCTGTGGCTGGAGCGCGACCACGGCCGCCCCGCCAAAGAGTTGCTCGAAGACGAATCCTTCGTCGCGCGCTACGTCGTGGATCTCGCCGCCGGCCTGAAAGCCGTCATCATGCTCCTCAACCCCTCACGCATCGTAATCGGCGGCGGCATCTCCAAAGCCGGCGACCGCTTATTCGTCCCCCTGCGCGCCGAACTCCGCCGCCAAATCACCGCATGGTCCCGAGCCCGCATAGACGTAGTCCCCGCCGCCCTCGAAGACACCAGCGTCCTCTACGGCGCCTTGGCCCTGGCC
>JALYHQ010000040.1 GCA_030776455.1 Acidobacteriota bacterium
GTTAAGCGGGATCTCCTCGTCGTTGCGCAGGATGCGGGCTTGCGTGAGATCGACCCGGAGGTCGCCAATCAAATAGATGAGTGCTTCCGACGATGCTAACAAGATGATTCCTGGCCCTTCAGGGCAACTGGTCATGAACCGGTCAGGTTTCGGTCATTACTTCCACGAACTTTCCGCTGCACAATGACGATTATAAATTCTACCAGACCGGACAAAAGTCGCCGGACTGGCGTCCGGGGAACCCTCGCTGGATAGGTCGAGGGCAAGGCTAAGGGATCGCGTTTGGACTACGGGGGGATAAATGAGGGCGAGACACACTGGTTCATGGCTTCTGGTGTTGGCGGCGGCGCTGTTGCTTTCTCCGATCGCCGCGGCGCAGAATTATCAGTTCGGGGCCCCATTCCTTAACATCCAGGGCGAATCGGAGAGCCCTCCCGGCATCGGCATCACCTTTAGCAATGGTTGCGATGTCCCGTGCCCAGCGGGCACATTCGGCTTTAACATCTTCGCCAACGGGGCCAGGCAGAACGGAAAAGTTTCCCTGACATCGCCGGCCACCGCCCCCGGCGCCCGCCTGCCCGACGGCCGGATTCAATTGGGAGCGGCTAGCTTTCAGGTAGCGTGGTCCAACGTGGGCGCATTTTCCTCGGTTCAAGTAATGAACCGTGGCGACGCCGGCGTCGGAGCCTGCTCGCCGGGAGGCGGCGGGGGCTCCTGCGTCACGAACGGCCTGGTCTCCGTACCGGTCGGCCAGGGTCTTCAATCCATTTACCTCAACATGAGCGTCATTGTCAACACCATCGCCGGCGGTCAGCCCGCGACTGTGACCTATAAGGTCACATGGATTTGGCAGATCACACCCGCCGCCCAGGGGAGCGTTAAGATCGACCACGTGGAGGTTACCCAGTCAATTCAAGACAGCGCCGGCACGGCGGTGCCGTACATCGCCGGGAAGACCACCTTAATTCGTGTGTTCGTCAAGTCCACCACGAAGAATTCGGTCAACGGGGTCCAGGGAACTGTCAGCGGAGCCCTGCCCGATAGTAACAATGTGATATTTGTTGCTTATCCCGCAGACCAGCAGCTGCCCAGGGATAAATTACCTTCTTCTCTAAACTTCCAACTCGCTATCCCTCCGCCTGCGGGCGCGTTTACTTTCTCCGTTGATGTCACGGCGCCGAACGGCGACTCGGATCACGCAGACAAAACGGTCACGTTTGTCCGCCCCGCCTCGAGCCCGGCGAAGTTCTATATCGCCTCACTGCCTGTCTGCATACACACCAACACCATTGGTGACTCTATCTGTCCGAGAGATAACCTGGATCCCGCCGTGGAGAGTTATGCCTCCGACGCTTTCCCTTTCTCAGATGACACATTCCAGTACTTCACCGTTCCGGTTCCAAATCCGCCGTTGATAAACGGAACTATTGGCGGCCAAGATCTGCCGTTCCCCGCCTTCGATCTAAAGGTCAGCTTAAAGCTGTTTAAGTATTTCATTCTTTTGAATATGTTTCCGCTGCCCAATGTTCCCCGGATAGATCACCTGACGGGCTTGCTAGATTCGTATTCCCGCTCCGCCACCGGTCCGTCTCGACTCTGGTATGAGGATTTCGCGGCCAGCGGCTCGAGTCGCAAAATTTCCTGGGAAACCGACACATTCGCCCATATTGACTTTGCCCATCAACTGGGCCATCAATTCGGCTTGGCGGACAACAACGGCGCCACCGGCGAGGTTGGTTTCAGGCGGATAGACTCACTTCCGACCGTCCCGTTCGTCTTCACTCCGGCATCTCTCCTGGAGTTGATGAATCCGCAGGCAATAGGATACTCTTGGATCTCCACGGCCAGTTACAACGGTATTTTGGCCGGCGTACCTGCCATAGTTCCCGCTTCCACCGAGCCCCTCGATTCCACAGCGACCGCCGCAAGCCCCGCCGCCGCGCCTTCCGAATTCGTTGTGGTGAGCGGAACGGTGCAGCGCGACGGCTCGGCGGCACAGATCGATCCGGTGTATCACATCACCACCGCCCAGCCTCAGGTTCCTTCGCAAACCAACGGCAACCATTGTCTGCAGTTCAGCAACGTCGGCGGCGTTCTGGGCCAATATTGCTTCGACCTGAATGTAAGCGCTACGGTCGCAGGCCTCGATCAGCAGATTTTTGCGGTCTCGGCGCCATGGCCTGCGGGAACCACAAAGCTTGCCTTGATGCGCGGCAGCAAGCAAGTCGCATCCATGACATCCTCGCAAGACCCCGTGGTGACAATTCTGTCGCCCAAGACCGGCGACCGCTGGCAAGGAACCAATACTATTACCTGGTCGACAGCCGGCGCTCCCGCGAGCACCACAATGTACACGGTCTACTATTCCTCCGACGCGGGAACTACGTGGGTGCCGCTGGTGAGCGATATACCGGACAGCAGTTACACCTTCGACGCCGCCCAGATTCTGGGCGGATCACAAGTCCTCTTCCGTGTGATGGCAGCCAGCGGGCTGAACTCGGGATCGGCCACTGTAGGCCCGATTCAAGTCACTCAAGCGCCGAAGATTGGCGCAACCGCGTCCGTGGTGGATTTCGGCAATGTGCTGGTGAAAGAATCCATCCCCCGCAACATTGGGATCACGAGTACGGGTTCCGGACCCCTGACCATCTCCAGTATCAGCGTGGGTAACCCGGCCTTCATGGTTTTCTCCAGAGCCCCCGCCGGACCCGTTCTGGTGGGGAAGACGTTCAGGATTTCCCTCTTGCTCATCGCGCCGGCATCCGGCAAACAGACCGGCACGCTGACCGTCAAGAGCAACGATCCGGTTACACCCGTGTTTTCGATACCGCTCACCGGCTTGGCCTCCACGACACCGGCGCCCAGCATTGTTGCACCTACCGCCGCACTCGAATTCGGTAACGTGCCTGTCTCCCAATCGGCGGATCTCGTGGTGACAATCGCCAATTCCGGCTCGGCCGATTTGAACGTTACCGCGGTGACCAGCTCGGATTCGCAGTTCACCGTAGTGGGACCGGCCGTCCCCTTCACCATTTCGGCCAGCGGGACTACCGATGTCACGCTCCGGTTCAAGCCCAGCGGATTGGGCCCGCGCTCCGCCAACATCACCGTCGCGAGCAACGATCCTACTCACGGCAGCATTACCGTTTCGGCGCGGGGAACCGGCGTAGCGGCAAGCGCCACACCGCAGATCAGCACCGGCGGCGTGGTGAACGCGGCCAGCTACCAGGGAACCATCGCCCGTGGCGCGCTGGCCTCCATCTTCGGGTCTAATCTGGCCACTGGAACGGCAAGCGCAACCTCGCTGCCGCTAGCGAAGTCGCTGGCAGGTACTCAGGTGACCGTCGGCGGCATCCCCGCGCCGCTCGTTTATGTCTCGCCCGCCCAAATCAACTTCCAGGTGCCCCTGGAAATATCGGGAACTTCCGCCGCGATTGCCGTCATTTCGAATAACGCAACTTCTCCGCTGGCCTCGGCGCCGCTGGCCGACTACAGCGTCGGCGTATTTGCTTACGCGCGGACGGCTTCGAACCTGGATCCCATCATTGTTCACGGCCTCACCAACCAGCTCATCACCCCCACCAGTCCGGCTGCGCCGAACGAGGTTGTGGTGGTCTACGCGACGGGAATCGGCAAGCTATCCAATCCGCCGCGAAGCGGAGAGGCGGCGCCCTTCAACCCGCTGTCGACATCCGTGGATCTGCCCACCATCACGCTGGGCGGCGCGCCCGTCACGGTATTATTCGCCGGACTCACGCCCGGATACGTTGGACTGGTGCAGATCAACATTCAACTGCCGTCGAGCTTGCCTCCCGGAAGCAGTTTGCCGCTCGCGATTCAGTTCCCAGGCAGCCCCAGCCCGGTTGTAAACCTCGCCGTGCAGAGCGGCGCCGGCAGCCAGCCCAAGCTGGCGCTATCCACCAATTCGCTGGCGTTTGGGACCGTCACGGTGAATCAAACCAAGGACCTTTCCGTGACGGTTACAAACACGGGCAGCGGTACGATCAGCGCGACAGTGAAGCCGCCGGGCTCGGGATTCAACCTGCTCAGCGCGACGTCGTTTACCCTCGGAGCAGGCCAATCGGCAAGCGTGAACTTGCGTTTCGCACCGTTCTCGGCCGGCCCCTTCAACTCAACCGTGGTGATAACCAGTAACGATCCCGCTTCGCCCGCAACCATCACGCTGAGCGGAACCGGCCAGACCGCTGGCTCGAGCGACGTCGTGCTGAAAGTGGACGGCGGAGGATTCGATGCCACCGTGGGTTATCCCAGCGGTACGGCTACCGCGTACTTCGTCAACCGCCTGACTCCGCCTTCGTACCCGGCCACGCTCAAGAGCGTGCAGATCTTCTTCAGCACGCGCCCCGACGGACTTGCCCTCAATACCCCCGTCACCGTGATATCGGCCACCAACCCCAGCGGATCGCCGAGCCTCTCGACAGCTTCGGCGGGCACCATCGACTTGACCTCATCCAAGCTCAGTAGCCTCGATCAGTTCGTCACCTATACGGTTCCGGCTCGAACCATCACATCCGGAGACTTCGTGGTTGGTTTCGTGGTGCAGAACCCGGCAAATGTCTACCCCGCGGATCTGGATCAGATAACTGCGTCACAGCAGCGGTCGTATGTGTCCAGCAATGGGTTGACGTTCACGCTTCTGGATACGATTTCTCCCGATGTCGCTGGAAACCTGGCTGTTCGTGCCGTGGTAACGCTGGGGAGCGCAGGGAACAATCCGGAGTCCACATTGAAGTAACCCATCTTCCTCTCGTGTAAGGGCTTGTGGGGCAGGCGGTTCGCCTGCCAGAGACCGATTGCTAATCTGCCGCAGGATGCTATCCTGCGGACACGGCAGCACGTTTCTCTCCTGTATCCGAGCCGCGGCCATGCCGGGTCTTTTTCAACAAGCCCTCGGTTTGATGCATAATATCCGTAGTTGCACCATGAAATACCTCGATAATGCGATAGTAATTCTATCGTTCCTGCTTCTACGAGCTTCCTGGGCCCTCGCTTCGCCGCAAGCCTCTACCCCACCGCCCCCGGCCACCGGAATCTTTGGACGCGTGGTGAATGCCACGACCCACGAGCCGGTCCGCCGCGCGATCGTAAAAGTCTACACCTCCAGGGACCAATGGGATGAATTCACCGATGGCGAGGGCCGTTTCAGATTTCCCGACCTCGCGCGCGACGAATACACCCTCATCGCGCACCGCGACGGATACACGGACAGTTCCTACACGGTTGAGCGATCCGACTTTGACGTCCACAAGGAATTGCCCGTTGAACTCCGCCCGCAAGCAGTGATTACAGGCCGTGTAGTGGACAGATTTGGACAGGCTTTGCCCTCAGCCCAGATTCAAGCGCTGGCTCCCCGAACCCGCGGCGGAAAGCTTGAAGTGATGGGCTCTGCCGAAACCAATGATCTGGGCGAGTATCGCTTGGCCAGCCTGAACCCCGCAACCTATCGATTGCGCGCTGATTATCGCGAGGGGCGAGCCAATGAATACGATCCAACGCCGTTGACGCAGGTAAGTTCTTACTACGGAGGCGCGGAGAAGCCGGCTGAAATCGCCGTGAAGGCGGGTTCGTTGATAACGGGAATCAATTTCATCTTGAATCCCGTCCGGCCGTTCACGATTCGAGGCACGCTGCAAGCCGAATCCGGCATTCTCACCGAATCTGTGTCGATGTGGATTACGGGACACGCGGGCGAGGGCGGTCACAGCGGCACCGGTCGAGATGGAAAATTCGAAATTGGCGACCTTGGTCCTGGCGCTTACACCATTCACGCTCGAACCTCGGACAAAACCACACCTCTGTTTGGCAACGCCACGGTTGAAGTTCGTAATTCGGATGTGGATGCACTTACTCTGGTGTTGCGTCCAATCCCGAAGGTCGATGGTGAGGTTCGGGTGGAAGGCGACGCGTCGACGGATCTTAAACTGCGTTCAATCATCTTCGTTCCCACCGATCAAGATGCGTTGCTGAACATGCAAATGGCGGATCCCGATAAGGATCGAAGATTCACGGTTGCGCTGATTCCGGGCGAATACCTCTTCAGTTTTAATCCCGCAATCGCCGGCGTGGATGTACAACGCGTCACGTTGGACGGCAAACCGGCCACAAACGGGAAATTGCTCATCGATGGATCGCCCGAAGCGAAGAAGTTAGTCATCATACTGGGACCCAAGGCGCGGCCATGAGAATCAGTCCGATCCTGCTCCTCTGTGTCGCGGCGCACTCCGCAGCCGGACAGACCGGTTCGGAGAACGTCACGGTGCATGTGGTGAACAGCCTCACGGGGGCTCCGATAGCCGGCGCGAATGTAGTGTTGGCTCATGAGCGCGCCGCCAGGCTCTGGGGTCACACCGAGGCAGGAGGCATTTTCAAAGGGCGCGCGTCCACTGGAAGTCATCTCTTGACTGTCACGCATAGGGGTTACCGCATGATGAGCGGCGGGATGGGCAAGCTGGTGGAAGTCAAAGCAGGAGTCGAGAATGACGTCACCGCCCAGATGCTGCCGCTCGGCGTGATATCGGGACGCGTGCTCGATCAATATGGCGATCCCGTTCGTGGTGCAATCGTCAGAACCGAAGACGAGGTCAAGATGCCTGGCGAGGAACCGTACTACGAGAGTTACTCTACGGCGGCCACGGACGATCGTGGTGAATACCGGATCATGGAGGTCCCACCGGGAAAGCACTACGTGGCCGTGGAGTACAGCAGCGCCGCGGTTGAAAGAAATTCTAGAGGGAACTCCCGCTACCACTGGCCGGCGACTGGAGGACTGGTGCTGTATCCCGACGCGACAGACATCGAGCAGGCTCAACAAGTAGAGGGCGCCGCGGGAGCAACGACGCGCTTGAATGATATACGCCTGAAAATCCAGCGCGCCTTAAGCGTTAGCGGACGGATCAAGCCGTCCACGGAAGAAGCTTCGTGAGTCTTCAACGTGTTGTAGTTCTGGCCCTGAGCACTTCAGGAAGGGTTCAAGGTACAAAATCCGTCGAGGGCGGCTTCCAGATTGAGGTCATGCCGGGGAAATATATTCTAAGCGCTGCGAATGAAAAATCGGGGAAGATCTCAAAACCGCTCACGATCGACCTGCGAGAGAAAGACATAACCGGCCTGGAGATCGATCTCACCTCAGGGTATGAAATCAGAGGACGAGTCGTCGTTGATGGTCAAGAGTCTTTGGATTTTTCGAAGATCGACATTGGCTTTGGCATGCATCCGGCCAAAATTTCCGCTGACGGGACTTTTCACACTCATCTGTTCCAAGGCAAAGTCCATTACTTGGTCCAAGGTCTTCCAGCCGATTGGTACGTCAAGCAAGTTCTCGTCGCGGGCAAGCCGATTACGGGCAGGCGGTTTAACATTGAGCCAGGCAGCACGGATGTCATCTTTACACTAAGTCCGCGCGGAGGGCGGCTCGCAATCACTCTCGAGGGCGCCGCCAGTGGTTTTCCGGTAGCATACGTCGCAATATTGCCGGACCGCGGGGAAATCGCAGACGTGGAATCGATGCCCCACGCTCAAGCCGATGCATCAGGCAGGTTCATCGTGCGAGGCGTTCCGCCGGGTTCCTATCGTGTGTTCACGCTCGATCTCTCGAACTGGAACTTGATGATGAGACCAGACGCGCTCTTGGAAAAGTATCGCAAGCTGGCGCCGTTAATCAATGTCGCGGACGGAGAGCAGAAGCAGATCGTGATTCCAGTAGCACCGATCCAACCGCAATGAATTACCGCGCGCCTCTCCCCGTCGTCTTCCGCAGCTCGCCCAGGCGAAGCGATGCGGACGCCATCACCTTCGCACCGGTCATCTCCCTGATGTGCTCAATCGCCCGGGCATGTTCGCGATGCGTTTTCGCGGCCGAGCAATCGGCCGGAACCGTCAGCCGAAAATCGCGCATCTTCGCGTCGTGCGCCGTGCAGACAATGCAGCTGTTGGTTGCGAGCCCGCCCAGGATCAGCGAGGACGCGCCCAGATACCGCAGCAGAATCTCCAGCGGCGTCTGAAAGAATGCCGAATGGCTTCAGTACGAAGTAGTCCTCCTCGTCCGGCCGGATCCGTTCCACAAACTCCTTGCCCGCGGATTGCGGCCGCAGACAGTACCGCACCAGCTTCGATGCTTCCGAGCGCCACTGCCCGAAGTTGTCATTCACATATATTGCCGGAATTCCAGCCATGCGAGCCCGCTGCTTGAGCCGCGCCAGGTTCTCCGCAACCGGCAGAGCCTCCCGTAGCAGGCGGTCTCCGTCGGGGAAATCGAAGTCATTGATGACATCGATGAGAATCAAAGCAACCGGCGATTTGTGACGTGTAGTGCCGTTGGTCATGCAGCCTGATTGGGAATCGTTTGTCCTTTTTGTTTCGAGCCGGAACCCGGCTTCTTGCGCTTCAGAACATCCTTCATGGTGAACTGGCTGGCGGACTTCAGATTCTTTAGCTCGCTCCACTCCACCGGCGCGGCCACCGGCGCGCCCGGACGCGCGCGCACCGCATAGTCCGCAATCGCCGTAGCCGTGTAATCGTTCCGAAAGTAGTCGATGAATATCTTCCCGGTGCGCTTCGCCTTGCTCATGGTGGCGATATAAGCCTCCGGCGCTGCCTCTACCATTTCCGCCGCCACCGACGCCGCAAAGGATTTCACCGCCGGCCACTTGTCCTTCCCCGCCAGAGGAACGGTCAAATGCAGTCCCTTGCCGCCGGTGCACTTGAGCACGGATTCCAGCCCCTTGCGTTTCAGCCTCCGCCGCAGGTCCTGCGCCGCCAGCTTGAGCGCCCCGAACGGAACGTCGGGCGCCGGATCCAGATCGAAAATCAGGCGGTCCGGATAATCGATCGCATCCACAGGCGCGCCCCAGGGATGGATCTCGATGGCGCCCGTCTGCACCACCTCCAGCAGACCTTTCTCATCCTCGATATAGAGGTATTCGTATTTCTTCCCATTGTTCTTGAATTCGAAAGGATATACGTCGGCGCCCAATCCCTTGCCCGGATTGCGCTGGTAAAAGCAGCCGCCGTCAATGCCGGAAGGACACCGCAGCAGGCTGATCGGATGCCGCACAATTCGCGGAAGCATCAACGGCGCAATCGCCGCGTAGTATTCCGCCACTTCGCCCTTGGTGACATTCCCGGTCTTCGAAATCACGCGATCCGGATGCGTGATCGTGATTCCTGCCGCGATAAGTGCCGTTTTCGAAGTCATCGCGCCCTCGCCGCAGTCTCTTTCTTGACCTCGCGCGCATCCTTGTCTTCGCGCAGTCCCTGGAACGAAGGATGCCGGATACGGCCATCCTGCGTCCACTCCGTGAATGCCACCTCGCAAAGCAAGAGCGGCTTCACCCAGCGGATGGACTGCCACTCTCCCGCCGTCAGCCCGCCCGCTTCCACGCGCGTCAGCACCGGTTTCTCAACCGCGAGCTTCTGGAATCGCGCCGCCAGCTCCCGCGCGCTCTTCATCGAGAATCCCGTCCCCACTTTACCCGCATAGCGGAGTTGCCCGGCCTTCCGGTATCCCAGATACAACGCTCCCAGCGCCCGCTCTCCGCTGCGCGCCGCGCTGTAGCCCAGAATGATGAACTCCTGGCGTTGCGAGCACTTCACCTTCAGCCAGCTTTTCTGCCGGCCTGGAACGTAGAACGCGCCGGCCTGCTTCGAAATAATACCCTCGAGTCCGGTCTTGCACGCCTGCGCGAACATCTCCTGTCCCTGGCCCGCGATGTGTTTGCTGTAGCGTAGCGCGGACCCGGCCGGCGATTTCTTCAGCAGCGCCGCAAGCTTCTGCTTGCGCGCCGTCAGCGGCAGCCTAATCAGATCCTTTCCATCCAGATGCAGCAGATCGAAAACGTAGGCCACTATGCGCTCCGGCTTTCCGCCGTCGCCGAGCGCATTCTGCAGCGCTTGAAAGCTGCTCTTGCCTTCGTCGTTGAGGATCACCGCCTCCATGTCCAGCACCGCGTCTTTCACTTTGAGCTTTTCCAGCGCCGACGCAAGCGAGGGCAGGCTTCCGGTCCAGTCCTTCCCATTGCGCGTGCGCAATCGCGCTTCCCGTCCCGAGACGAATCCCAGCAGACGATATCCGTCGTACTTGATTTCATGAACCCATTCGTCACCCTCCGGCGGCTGATCCACCAGAGTGGCAAGCTGCACTTCGGGATAACGCTCGATCAATGCCTTCATTTCTTGCCGGATTTTGCGCCGCCCGCAATCTGGTCCATGGATCGCCCGCTTTTCACGCTGGACGCCAGTTCATCCAGAAAATCATCGGCGTCCCGGCTGGCGTACTCATCCTTTTCCTTCACCAGCAGCCAGTTCTCCCGCTTGCCTTCGCCGCGCATGCGAATCAGATCCCAGCCGCCTTTCAAGCGCTCGCCATGCAGGATGAATGAAAGATGCCCCTTCTTCAATCCAGCGCGCGCATCGTCTTGCGGTTCCCATGTGCCTTGGTCCCACAACATCACCGTGCCGCCGCCATATTGGCCTTTGGGAATGGTGCCCTCGAACGTGCCGTAGGAGATGGGATGATCCTCGGTCCGCACCGCCAGCCGCTTGTCGGCCGGGTTCACGCTTGGACCTTTGGTGACCGCCCAGCTTAGCAGCACGCCGTCCAGCTCCAGCCGGAAATCATAGTGCAAGCGCGTGGCGTCGTGCTTCTGAATCAAGTATGACAACGCCTTCTTGCGCGCCTTCACCGGACCCGGCGCAGGCTCGGGCGTCTTCTTGAAATCGCGCTTGCGCTTATACTCCTCGAGCGGCATTGCCTAAGCCGCCCGTTTCCGGCTCGCCGCCTTCTTGGGTTTCGAGCTCTCTTTCAAACTCCGCTGCAGCGCCTCCATCAGATCGATCACGGGCGCCTTCGCTGGCTGTTCAACTTCCGTAATCTTCTGGCCTTTCCGCTTCTGCCGGATCAGCCGCTCCACGTTCTCCCGGTATTCATCCTTGAACTGGCCAGGCTTGAACGCACCGGCGAGATGGGTGATCAGGCTCTTGGCTAGTCCCAGCTCCTTCGCGCTGTATTTCGACTTCGGCGCTTCGCTTTTGTTCGCCCGATGCAGTTCGTCCGGATAGTACAGCGTATGCAGCACCAGCCCGCCCTCCGACGGGCGGATCAGGACGATATGCTCGCGATTGTGCATGGCGATCTTCGCGATCGCGTCCTTCTTGGTCTGCTCCAGCGCCGCGGCGAACAGTGTATACGGCTTCTCCGTCTTGCTCTCCGGCGCCACGTAATAGGAGCTTTCAAAGTAGATGGGATCCACCTCATCGCTGCCCACGAATTGCAGGATATCCATGGTTGTTGCGGTTGGCGGCGCAATCTTCTTCAGTTCCTCGTCCTCAACCACTACATACTCGCCCTTGGCCGCCTCGTACCCCTTGACGATTTCGGATCGCTCAATCGGCTTGTTCTCCTTGGCGCAGTACCAGACTTCCTTGACCCTCGACAGGTCCTTTTTGTGCAGCATGTGAAAGTGCACCGTCTCAGCCCGGGCAGCCGAAAAGAGCCGCACCGGAAATGAAACCAGTCCGAAGCTGATGAATCCTTTCCAGACAGTGGCAGGCATCGTCAGTAATCTCCCTCTGGTAGGTAGACACAAAGACTGGCCGCCCGTTTCAGCCGGATCGCATGACCGGCCCGCCCCTCAGCAATCTACCGTATTCGATAACAGGTCCGACTGCGGACGTCGCGGGCCTTGTGGTTGGCTTGGCAAACCGCTCCCTCTGGTCACGGCTCAGAATCGGCTCACAGAGCCGCGACCATAGGGAGCGGAATCCGAATCGAGTTTTTCAAAACGCTCCTAGACAACCCTTGGCGAAACCAGGTCACTCGCAAAGAGTGGGCAGGAGCCGGCCACGCGCAACAGCGTGTTTTCTCCACCACCACGCCCCATTACAACCAGCGGCCCATGTACCTGCCGGCAAGGTAATAATGGATGACGGCACGGCCCCCACCGATTCGGTGACGATTCAGATTACCTGCGGCAGGTGATTAAAGCCAGTCTGCATCGCTTCATGCCAGGTGCTTCATCTCGAAGCCACTGAAATCGCAGCACGCTCGAGTTCTCACTACGCGCGTGAGTTCGACGGTCACAGGCGCTGGATGACGCCTTACGACGTCCGGACCGAGCGGAGTGTCTTCGCTATTTTCAACTAGTCTCCGTATCGATACGCTTCTGCATTCAGAACGCTCTCTCGGTCTCGGGTGAATTGGAGAAAATCATCTCTGCCTCTCGAGCAAGCGGCAGGCCCCAACCCACTTACGGAATCCATTGCCAGCGCAGGCCCGCAAGCCGAACGGCCAAGTGTGCGGGTCCATCCTCCCGAGAGCCCACGCAATTGTGTTTACGGAATGAACGTGGATCGTCGCCCGCGGAACCACCGCGTGCATGGCGAGTTTCACCGAAGCCCAGAACCGGCCTGCACCAGCAGTGGATCGCGGCCCAAGCGCGCGGAAACTTCGATGACAGCCTGAATTTCGGAATGGTTGGTTCCCGACACAGCCTGACGCGCCCTCCCGGGTCCGCCCTCACTCAATACGTAATCGACGTCAACCCCGAAGATCTTCGTAAGCCCGGCACTTCAAGCTCTGGCATCGGCTTCGCTGCGAATAGCTTTCGGCACGGCACCGCCAGCCAGCGCGCCACTCGGGTGGCCTTCTGCCGCCGCGCGCTGTCCGTCGAAATGCCCGTGTTCGCGTACATCTGGCGGTACAACTTGGAGACGAAAAGGAAGGCTAGTCGGCCACGCAGCGTGGGCACGCACTTTGACCGGCCCCAAATCTCCCTCAGGCTATAGAAGCTGTCCCAAACCCCCTGTGTCCGCTGGCTGATCTCCTCGGTTGTCATGGTCTCGTGCGGACTGAACATTTTGGGCCGCACGCTGGACGGAATTAGCCAATAGCGGGTGACCGGAACCCCGTCGACGCGAGGTACGCTGCCGTTCATGCTTTTCTCCCATCGATCGAAGTCCACGGTGCCGGGAAACGGAGTCATCATCACGAACTGCGCGAAGGTCAGGCCTGCCTGTTTCGCCAGGGCGGTGGTCGCCGCGAAGGTATCCTTGCGGTCGGAAGGAAGCCCAAAGATGAATGATCCAAGCACGTGCACGCCATGCTTCTTGAATGTGCTGAGCCGTGTAGCCAAATCGGCGCCGGCCGAGTTGAACTCCTTATAGACTGACTTCAGCCCTTCCGCGGTAACAGATTCCACTCCGACAAGCGCGCCCTTGATGCGGGCCTTGCGCATCGCGTCCAGAAACTGCGTGTCTTCGCCCGCCTCCATGGTGATCTGCGTATAAAAGACCAAGTCGGCGGGAAGCTGCGCCAGCTTCTCCATCAATTCGAACCTTTCCGAACGCATCGCTTGCAGCTCCGCGACGCGATGCGCGTTGCCCTGCTTTTCGGCGAGTTGAATGTCGGTCAACGTGACGGGATAGAAGTTATCGTCCGCCAGGGCGATGAAGCGAAATCCGAGGCGGCGCAGCTGCACGATCTCTTCAATCACCACATCCGACGCGCGCTGGCGCGGTTTCTGGCCATCCGTGCGCCATACCGAACAGAACGAACAGTGTTTCGGGCAACCGCGCACGGTTTGTACCAAGGCCCACATGTAACGATCGCGCGGGGCGAGGTCCCATCGCGCGGGCAAGAACTGCTCTCCTGAAATCCGTCCGCCGTCATAAATCGGCTGGACGGTACCTCCCGCTATGTCTGCGATCACCTTCGCCCAAACGACGTCTCCGTCTCCTTTGACTACGGCGTGCGCGCCACCAAGTTCATGGGCCTCTTCCGGATACAGGCTGGCGTGAATGCCCCCATACACCACCCAGGCTCCCCGTTCACGCGCCAAGCGTCCCACCTGCATGCCTCGCAGAGCATTACCGGTATGGATGCCAATGCCCACCACGTCGCCGGGCTGTATGAGCTCGGGCTGAATCTGTTCAAGCGTCTCATCGGTGATGAGTGGATCGCCGTAGCTGGCCGGTGTTGCGGCGCTAAGTACGTACAACCAACGCGGTGTGATCACTCCGATCCCGAACGAGGTGTCACTGGGATTGATCAAGTGAATGCGCATGTTATCGCTCCGAGTCTCGACTATCCGTGTGGACCTGGAGCTGACTTGTCCTTCCGAGTCCTGCTTCTTATTCTTCAATCTGCTTCGTATCGCGTTCCAGACGGGAAGTTCGCCAAAAAACGGCTCTCTCTGCTGGAACGCACCGCGTACCCACGAGCTTACGCTAGAGTTTGCCTTTCTGGGTACCAGGCAACTGCCTGGTGGACGCTTTTGAGAAGAACCGACAGCCCGGGTGCGGCGAGCGCGTATGCAGATGGAAGCACAAGCGTCTGGGCCATTCGCGTTGCGGTTGGCCAACGGGCGCTTCGCCGAAAGCGCCTGATGTTCAGCCTCTCTCCAATCCCGGTCACAGGCATTTTGCTTTTTGATTCGCCGCCGCACAATACGCCGCCCTGCGCCGTGCTCCCCGCCGCGCCGGATGCGCAACTTCCAAACCCTCAGCGATTTAGCCCAGATTGAAAAAACGAAGCCACCTCCTCCTGAATGTCTTCCGCCCCCTCGTGGCAAAAGTTTTACAACTCCGCCAGGAACGCATCGCAACGGCAGGGCGTATAATTGGGCTAACGCACCGGCGTGGAGGTTTCTCTTGAAATTTGCACTGGTTCTTGGTGGTTGCCTGGGCCTGACCCTTTTGGGCCAAATCAAGCCACCCACAGGGGGCGGCGGTGGAGCCGCCGGCGGAAGCACGGGCGCTGGCAACACGCGCAACAGCATCCCTTCTTCGACAACTACGCCCGATTACAACCAGCGTCCCATGTACCTTTCCGGCAAGGTAATGATGGATGACGGCACGCCCCCTGCCGATTCGGTGACGATTCAGATCACCTGCGGCAGCACTCCGCGGTCCGTTGCCCACACCGATTCCAGCGGCAACTTTAGCGTGGACTTGAACAATCGAAATAATATCGCGGCGTTCGCGGATGCCAGCCAGTCCAGCCTGGATGGCCTCGGAGGATACTCACGTACTTCTAGTGCCTCCTCGGCGTCCAGCACTTCCGGCAGCATGGGCGGCCTGGGCAGCAGCACGTCCACCTCCACCGGGTCCACTTCCACCAGCCGCGGCAATCTAATGGGTTGCGATCTCAGCGCTCAGCTGGCGGGCTTCAAGTCGGATCCCCTGCATCTCAGCAACCGGCAGTCGCTCGACAACCCGGATGTCGGCACCCTGATCCTGCACCGCCTGGGGAAAGCGGAAGGCACAACCATCAGCGCCACCACTACCATGGCGCCCAAGGATGCCCGCAAGGCGTTCGATAAAGGCCGCGCCGAAGCCAAGAAGGAGCGCTGGGAACAGGCCGAGCGCGAATTGCAGAAGGCCGTGGACCTCTATCCGAAATTCGCCATGGCATGGTTCGAGCTGGGGTTCGTGCAAGAATCCCGCAAGAATGAGGAGGCCGCGCGCAAGTCCTATGAGCGCGCGCTGGCCTGTGACAGCAAGTTTCTGCCCCCTTACCAGCAGCTCGCGATCATGGATGCCTCGCAGGGCAAGTGGCAGGAGGTCGCCGATGAAACCGACCGGCTCCTGCGCTCCAATCCCACCGATTATCCGGTGTCCTGGTACTATTACGGCCTGGCAAACTACCAGCTCAAGAAGTACGATCTGGCCGAAAAGAGTCTGCGCAATGGCATCAAGGTGGATGTGGAGCATCGCGCCCCCAGGATGGAATACCTCTTGGGCATTATCCTCGCCAATAAGCGAGACTTAGCCGGAGCCGCGGAGCATCTGCGCAATTACCTGGTCTACTCTCCCAACAGCCCGGACTTCGATCAGGTGAAGAAACAGCTCGAAAAAGTGGAGCAGCTCACGGTCGCCCAACGGCAGTAGTAGATCTGGTACCAGGTACCGTACAACCGCAAAGTACCTTGCTGGCAAGCTCCGTAACAGGAACACTGTTACTAGCACAACCATGGAGCGCGCCGACCTCGAACAATGGAAAGCCCGGGAAGTAGCGCGGCTGCTCGCGCTGCTCGAAACCGAGCGCCGGTATTACCAGGAAATCGTAGCCTATGTCCCGGTCGGGATCATGGTGCTCTCATCCGATCTTGCGGTGATCTCGGCCAACCGGGCCATCCGGAAGATTTTTGGGCTGCGGAGCGGTGAGGCGCTGCGGCGCGTGGAATCGCTCCTCCCGCAGGAAGTTTTGCGGCAGGTGCCCGAGGTGCTGCGGACCGGCATCTCTCAAATCGGACTCCTGGGCCACACCGAACAGCCCTCGGCCCGGCGGCTTCGCGTGGGTATCCAGGTAGTCCGCAATTGGGATGAAGTAGCCGACCCGGAAGCGCTGCTTACCATTGAGGATCTGACGGACCTGGATCCGGCGCCAGCTGCGCAGGAAGATACGGCCGCCGGCTTGCCCGCGGCCGCGCTGCTAGATCATTTGGATACAGTGGTTTGGGCCATCGAGCTGCCGTCATTTGGGTTCGTTTATGCGAGTCGCCAAGCCGCCGATCTGTCCGGCTATCCGGTGGAGCACTGGCTCAACACTCCCGGCTTCTTCCACGACCGGATCCACCCCGAGGATCGCGACTCGGTGCTCGCCGGCATCGAACGCGCCATCGAACAGCGCGCCGACCACGCCGCTGAGTTCCGCGTCCGAACCGCGGATGGCCGCGTACGCTGGGTGCGTGAGAGCATGCGCTTGCTGCCCGGACCCGATGGGCAGGCGGGACACTTGCTGGGCATCACCGCCGATATTACCGAGCGGCGGGCGCTGGAAGATCAGCTGGTGCAGACCGAACGCATCGACGCCGTCTCGCGGCTGGCCGCGCGCATGGCGCACGATCTGAACAATCTGTTGATGATCGTCAACGGATACGGCGAGGAACTGCTGCGATCGCTGGGGGCTTCCAGCCCGCAGCGGGCCGATCTGCAGGAGATTCTGCAGGCAACCGGCCGCGTGGGAACGCTCTCCGCGCGTCTGGTGGAGTTCACCAAACCGCGTGCCGTGACACCGTCGAGCGTCGACCTGGCGAAGCTGCTGCCTCAGTGGGAAAGCGCGTTGCGCGAGCAACTCGGTCCGGGAATCGACTTGAAGGTGCTGCATCCGGAGCATCCGGTGCCGGCGCGCGCTGCCGCGGCGCAGCTAGGCGGCCTGGTGGCGCTGCTGGCGGGCCACGCGCATGCGTCCATGCATGGCTCCGGACGCATGGTGCTGAGCGCCTCCACCATGGAGATTGCCGAAGATCTGCGCCGTCCAATGCAAGGCCTGCCCGTGGGCGTATATGGCGTGATCGCGCTGGAACACAGCGGTTCGCCGCTGCCCTCCACGGCCGCCCATGCGCTGCTCGAGGATTTTCTTCCGCGCAAGGATGAAGGCGAGCTCGCCCTGTGGCAAGCCTACTCTCTGCTGCGGCAAGCGGGGGGCGACTTGCGGCTCACCGGCGGCGAATATCGAGTGTACCTTCCGCTTTCGGAAACCGCGATCGGGGAAGCTCCGCCGCCGCTGGAAGCAGATGCGGAGCCGGCCGTCGAAGCGCCCGCTCCAACCATCCTGGTGGCCGAGGACGAGCCCGGCATCCGCGCGCTGGTGCGCAAGATCCTGCGCCGGCAAGGCTATCAGGTGCTGGAGGCCTCCGACGGCGAGGAAGCCCTGCGCATCATTCACGACCACAGCGGCGCCATCCATCTGCTGATCACCGATGTCATGATGCCCGGCCTGGGCGGACCCGGTCTCGCCAGCCAGCTCCGGGAGCAGCGTCCCGATACGAAGCTGTTGTTCATCTCCGGCTACACCGGCGAAGCCCCGCTGCACACCGGCGATCTACCCGAGGGAACCGCGTTTCTGCAAAAGCCTTTCACTCTGGGTTCATTGCTGGACCGCGTAAAAGAATTGCTTAAGTAAATCTATTTCGGCGGCGTTGCGTGGGCCAGCGCGCGATTGTACATCGAGCTGTAGCGCAACTGCTGCGCGACGTAATCCCTGGGATAAGAGATCTCCACCGACTTCACTTCACCGCGCGGGCCCAGCGTCGCATCCAGTGACGGATTAATACCTGCCCAATAAACCGGCAGATCCAGCTTCTTGTAACGTGCCACCACTTCATCTCGCACCGCCGGCTCGAAATGCACGCCGTAAGCTTCAATCAGGGCCTTAATGGCGTCGTAGTCGCCTTCGGCTTTGATGCGCATCAGCTCCGCCAGCAGCTGACCCACGCCTTTGCGCATCTTTTCGAAATCTGTGACCACGATGTAATGCTTCCCGGCGCGATCCTTGCGCTCGATTCCTCCGGTCTTGTCGATGATGTAATTGACAATCAGCTGGCGGTCGCGCTGGTGGTCCTCTTCAATGGTGTCGCCCTTGGGAATGCGTCGCAGCTGCGTCAGAGCCGCGCGAGCCGCGGAATAGTACATTGCCTTGGCCACATCCGGATTGGAGATCAGCCCCAGCTCGGCCAGCTTGGGATCCCACACGTTCCATAGCGCCATCAGATCGGCGCGCGCTTCTTCAAGCGTCGAGTAATACTGCTTCAGATAGTAAGCCGGGTCGTGCGTCAGCTTCGGATTCAGCTTGCCCGAGCCGTGCCCGATAATCTCATGCATGGCGACCAGCAGATCGTCCGCCTCATCGCCGTATTTCTTTCCGGTCTCGGCCTCTTCGGGCGTCCACGCGAACTCGCCCAGCGCGCTGGTTCCGCCCGCGCGGTTCAGAGCGCGGCTGCTGCCGGTAAACAAAAAGCTCTTGCTGCCGTATTTCTCATGAATCTCATTTTCGTTGGGCAGGTTGTCGCCGACAGTGGTGACATGGAAGTCGCCCGTCTCCACTACCGTCTCGACGGCCTTGGCCAGCGGAGGGCGCACGCCTTGCATTTTGTATTGCGTCGCCCAGGGCGCGCGATCCTCAAAATACTGTGCGTTGCCGCCGATCTTTAACATCAGCGAATTCAGGCGCTCATCGGTGATGCTGACAAAACTCTGCGCCGTGCCCTTGGCGCCGCGCGCATCGCGATAGACCTCGATAAACCCGTTGGCGAAATCCACTCGCGCGTTGTTGCGCACCCAGTCGATGCCGAATGCGATCCAATCCGCCGGCTCGCCGGTCTGGAAATAACGGATCAGATCGCGGATCACTTTGGCCTGATCGGATTCGGCCGCCGCGGCCGCCTTTTCCAGGTAGCCGTTCGCCTTCGCCAGGTACTCGGCGTACAGCCCCGCCGGCACCCGATGATCCGGCGTTCCAGCGCGATAAACCTGCTCCTCAATACGTCCATCGATCTTGGCGACGCGCGAATTCAGCGGATGCTTCTCGCCGAAGTGAGCCAGCTCGGCGGCTGTTACGCCGAGATAGAAGTTGTTCGAGCTGGCTTGAATGATATCCATTCCGCCACGCGGAGTCTTGGAGGTGATCATGGGCTCGAAATCGGCGTCGAAAAGGGACGGGCGGAGATCGTCCAGCTCCTTGAGCAGCGTCCGCTCATCCCCATACCAGGCGCTTCCTCCGCGATGATAAGCTCCGCGCGCCGCTTCTTTCAGCTCGCCGAAGGAAAATTCGGGCAGGAACTTCTGCGCGGTGTTCTCATTGTGATTGCCGCGATTGGCCCAGAAGAGCTTGGTGAATGCCAGGATCTTCGGCGGCGCGGCCGGCTGAGCCACAATCATTTCCAGCAGATGTTTCTGCCGCAGCCCGAAGCGCGAGAGCTGATCGTAGAAGATAGGGTCGATCGCGATCGACGCTTCGCTCAGCCAGTAAGCCAGTTCGCGTTCCTTGGGGCTGAGCTTCTGGAAACTGGCAGCTTCCACTTGCAGGAACCCGGTGGTGCCGACGCGATCCACCAGCGGGTCGCGGTCCCCCTGAGCGGCGGCGAGGACGCAGAAGGCGAAGAGTAGGATGATGCGTTTCATCGTGGTCATCTCTACTCAAGTGTAAATCGAGCGCCGCGGCGGGCGATTACTCCGACCGCAGCGCTTGCATCACGTCGACTCGGGCAGCGCGGGCGGCGGGGATCATCGACGCGACCACGGCGGCCAGGAGAAGCACCAAGGCGGAGCCGGCTACCGGCAGCAGGCTGGGCATCTTCAGATCGCCCAGAAGAGTGCCTGCCAGTTGCGCCAGTCCATAGCCGCAGGCGACTCCTACCGCCAGTCCCCCGATGGCCATGGCTGCGCCTTCGGCGATCACTCGCATGAGAAGATGGCGCGGCTGCGATCCGATGGCGAGCCGGATGCCGAACTCCCGCGTGCGTCCGCTTACTGAGAATGCAAGAACGCCGGCGACGCCCACCACCGCAATGAGCAGCGCCACGCCCGCGAAAACGCCGAAGACGATCACGTTGAGACGATCCGATGAGAGCACCTGCGCCCGCACGTCCTGAAGAGTTGCCGCGCGTTCCACGGGCTGATCCGCGGACATATTTCGCATCAGGCGCGCGATGGGAGTCACCAGAGTGTAAGGATCGGAGCGCGCGTGAACAAACAGACGTCCGCCTCCAATCAGTGCTTCCTGATCGAAAGGCCGGTACACTATCATCGCCGGCTTGGGAACAACGTTTATATCGTCCACGTCCGGCACCAGGCCGATGATGCGCACCGGCGCGCTGCTTATCACCGGGACAACTTTCAGGATTGGGTCAGTCCACATCAGATGATGATTCAGCGCATCGCCCTTGGGGAACATCCGGAGCGCGAGGCTCTGGCTCACGATCGCCACCCGCTCGCCGCTTTCGCGGTCGCCATCGTTGAAATCGCGTCCGTCGATGACAGGCAGGCCAAGCGTTGCGAAAAAACCGGGCGTGACCACCCGCAGCCGCGCGCGGTGATGTTCTTCGGACGGCGCGGGAACGTGCCCATCGGTTCCAAATTCGAGCGCGAAGGTATTATCGCCATCGCGCCACGGAACCACCGTACCCACCGCCACGTTCTGGACGCCAGGCAGCTCCCGAATTTGCCGCGACGCTTCCCGGTAATAATCCACGATCTGCCGGGGCGATTTCCCGTTATGCATTACTGGCACGTCTACCGCGAGCACGTGGTGTATATCGAAGGGAGTTTGAGCGGCCTCCAGCGCCAGCAGCGTCTTTACAAAGGCGCCGGCGGACGCCACTAGCACAAACGAGGCAGCGATCTGAACCACCGCGAAAACTCTCAATTTCCGGTTCGCGATGCCGGTAGAGCGAGCGCTTCCGCTGGTAAGAGCGAAGCCCTGGGCGCCTCCCGAGAGTGGCAGGCGCGGAACGAACGCCAGCAGCGCGGCGGCAACCACCGCAAGTCCCGCTCCCACCCAGAGCATGCTCGAATCAACTGTGAGGTCGAGGGCACGCACGGAATAGCGCGAGGCGTAGCGCGCGAGCACAGCCACCAGCGGGCTGGCGATTAGCAGGCCGATAGTCGCTCCGGCGACGCACAGCAGCAGGCTTTCCGCCAACAAGGTCCGGCGCAAGGCACCCGTGCTGGCGCCCAGCGCGGCGCGGATGCCGAGTTCGCTTTCGCGGCGCACGGTGCGTGCCAGAACCAGGTTGGCGACGTTGGAACACGCGATGACAAAAACCAGCACCGATGCCGCCATCAGCACCAGCAATATGGTCCGCGCTCCCGAAGTGAGCTGGTCTCGCAGGCGCACGGCGTTGATTCTGTAGTCGGCGTTGGTGGGATAGGCGTCGGGATGCTCCCGCTTCATCACTTCGTATGCCGAATTCAGCTCCGCGCGGGCCGTTTCCAGATTCGCGCCCGGCGCCAGCCTCGCGAAGAGTTCGGTCATCCGGTGTATCCGGCCGGTGACCATGGTAGCCGAAAGATGATGCTCGCTGGTGACGATGTTGGCGATGATTTCCGTCTCCTGGGGATATGGGACACAAGGCTCCAGAACGCCCACTACAGTAGCCGGACGCGCATCCACGAACGAATCCAGCCGGACAGTCTTACCGAGCACCGAGGGATCGCTCTTCAGCGTCGTCGACCAGAAACGATAAGTGAGTACCACGGCGCCCGCTGCTTTGGGGCCGTCATCGCCCGCATCCAGCAGACGGCCGAGCACGGGACGCAATCCCATCACCTGGAAATAGGATCCACCGACCACGCCGGCTTGAACCGAGCGAGGCTCACCGAGTCCCACCATGGTGAAACCGATAGTGGAGAAATCACCGAACGCGCTGAGCGACTTCACACTCGAGCGCAAATCGCCGATCTCCGGCACGGAGAACGTGGCATTGGCAACTCCTGCGCCTCGAGCGCTCTGGCGGATGTAAATGAGAGTGTTCTCATCCCGGTTGACCAGCGGGCGCAGCAGCACTCCGCGCACCAGGCTGAACATCGCGGCGTTGGCTCCAATCCCGAGAGCCAGGGTAAGTATAACCGCGACGGTGAGGCCTTTTGAGCGGCCCAGGGAACGGACACCGACTTTCAGATCGCTGATGAAGCGAACGATGTTTTCAAACATTCCCCTGCCTCCCTTGTGCTTCTAGGTCTATTAGCAAGTCTATAGCCTCCGCTATGTTTTGCAAACAAAGGTCGTTGGTTCACCGCCACATCCTGTTGGTGTTCGTTTTTGGAATTGCGGCGTTCGGGAGGGGTCATGTTGGCCGGAGATTGCGCCCTACAATATCCGCAGCCCTCATTCGTCTGCAACTCTGGATGCAAGGAGCGGCGGGCCTGGAGCGGATGGCACCTGAACAGGACAAGCGGATCTCGGAAGTGGTGCAGCGCGAGCGGTCCCGGCTGCGAAACTTCATTCGCCGGCGCGTGCCCGACCCGCGCGATGCGGAAGATATTCTGCAGGACGTGTTCCACGCGCTAGTGGAAGCGAATCGCCTGCTGATGCCGATTGAGCACGTCACCGGCTGGCTGTTTCGCGTGGCGCGCAATCGCATCACCGATCTGTTCCGCAAGAAGGGGACGGAGAGCTTCAGCAATACGGCCGCTGTGAACGAGGACGGCGAACTGCCGCGCCTCGAAGACTTGCTGCCTTCGCCCGATGCCGGGCCCGAGGTGCTTTACGCCCGCAACGTGCTTCTGGATGAACTGGAGCTGGCGATGGACGAGCTGCCAGAAGAGCAGCGCGAGGTTTTTATTGGCCACGAAATTCAAGGGCGCAGCTTCAAGGACATGGCTGCCGAGACGGGCGTAAACGTGAATACGCTGCTCTCCCGCAAACGCTATGCGGTTATGCACCTGCGCGAGCGATTGCAAAGCATTTACGACGACTTTACGAAAGGATGAGAACTGAAGATGAGAAAGAAATGGATTTTTCTGGCTCCGCTGGCGATTGTGGCGATGGTGCTGTTTGTCGCGGCCGGCGGGGAAGTGGTGCGGCAACTGTGGAATTGGCTGCTGCCACCGCTCTTCGGCTGGCATCAGATTACGTTCTGGCAGGCGCTTGGAATGCTGGTGCTATGCCGGATTCTCTTCGGCGGATTTGGAGGCCATGGTATGTCTCGGTCAAAGGCCCGCGGCCGCATGACCCCTGAGGAGCGGGAGCGATTCCGGCAAGGGATCGGCAGAAGGTGCGGTTCCCCACAATAGAGTGACTCTGGAGATTGAGGAAGGCCGAATGCTAATCGGCCTGCAGGTTACTAACCTGCCCCACAAGGGCGCGGTAGGTGACTAGTTCCACGGTTGATTCGGTTATGGCCGCGCGGACCTGGGGGCTGATTAGGGCGTCCAGCTCGCGGCGGCGGCTCTCTTTCAGGCGAGTGGGGGCGGCGCGGAGTTCGGGGGTGCAATAGCCGGGGTGGCACATGAACTCGGTAAGGCCAGTGGGGAGGCGGCGGATCAGGTCGGCTAATTCGTCGGCGTCGTACTTGCCGGTCATACGGAAGCCGGCGAAGTGGTCGGTAGTGCGGAAGCGGTGTTTTGACAATGCCAGCAATGGGCGGCGGACCCAAGGGATGTTGAACTCCCCGGAGATGCGCGCGACGGCATCGAGGACCGGTGGCAGTATGTGGGTATGCTTGTGCGTATCGAGGTGGGTGGGACGGAGGCCGGCGTCCACGATGCGGCGCACCTGGGCGGCCAATTCATCGTAAATGGGGATGCGGCGCGCCGCCACTGCGTATAGCAGGGCCGGAATGGTGGCGGGAAATCCCGGCGCGCCTACCAGCACCAGATGACAGCCGATGTCGAGATCCGGATTCTCGCGCGACAACTCCACCGCGTGCGCGAACGCGGGGCCGGTGGCCATGATGGTGGTGGCCGTCAGAATACCGTTGCGGTGCGCCGCCACGATGCCTTCATTCACGTCGCGCGTGAATCCGAAGTCATCCGCGTTGACGATGAGCTGCTTCAATTCAAAAGATGGCCAGCTTGATGCGCAGGAATTTCTTGGGATTGGCGCGGAAATCCTTCATCAGCTCATGCATCTCGCGAGACGTGCCGTTCAGGTTGTCATAGAGCGATGAATTTACCAGCAGCTGCCCGATGGTTCCCTGCCCGGAATTGACTTTGTCCATCAGCACGTCCAGCCGGGCGATGGTGGCCTGGATCTGATTGTGCAGATCGTCGCTCTTCAGCAGCTTGCCGACGGTGCCTTTGCCGTCGTTGATATCGGTAACCAGCTTGTGCACATCCGCGACGGTTTTCTGCGCTTCATTGTATACCGAAGGATCCTTCAACAGCTTGCCGGCGGTGCCCTGGCCTTCCTGCAGGCCTTGCAGCAGTTTGTCTACCCGCGTCAGCGATCCGCGCAGATCGTTGTACATCTGTGGATCGTATAGCAGCTTGCCGAGCGTGCCCTTGTCGCTGCTCAGCGCTTTAGCCACCTTTTGCGCCTCATCCACTACCTGCAGCACGTGATTGTACAGGGTCTCATCCACCAGCAGTTTGCCGATGCTGCCCTTGCCGTTTTCCACGATGCCGACGATGCGATCCACTCGCTTCACGGTTTCCTGCAACGAAGCCAGCACGGCGTACCCCTGCTGCACCACGTCCTCAAACTCGGCCGTGTTCAAGCTGGGGATCTCCTGCCCGGGCCGCACGGTGTTCTTGCTCATGCCCTTCTTGATGTTTATGTACTTGGTGCCCAGCACATTGGCGGCGCTGATGGAGGCTTCCGAGTCTACCGGAATAGAGGACAGCTTATCCTCGGGAATTTGCATGTCGATCTTCACCACGCGCCGCGGATCGTAGGACCCGGACAGCCCGATCTTTTTCACCTGCCCGATCGCGATGCCATTCAGATAAACCGGAGCGCCCTCGGCCAGAGCGGCGGAATCGTTCAGATAGGTAAAGATCTGGGCATTACTCTGGAACAGGTGCGTCTCGCCCGTGATCAGGAAGATCAGCACCGCCAGGATGATCATGGCCGCAACGGCCATCAATCCAACGCGCAGTCGCGCCCACTTCGTTTTGTTTTCGCTCGGCATTAGGTTATCGACGCTTCAGCACAAATTTCGAAAGATACTCGTCTCGCGATGCCTCCAACTCAGCCTGGGTTCCTTCGAAGACCAGCTTGCCTTCATTCATCACCATGAAGACAGTATTTCCCTGAGATCCCCGGTCTCCATCCGCCCCGTTATGAGCGACAGGTTCTAACTGCCCTCTCTGCGGATTGTATCGAAAATTGGCCATCAGTTGTCCGTCCTGGTAGCGGTGAGTCACAATCAGGTTGGCGGTGTTCCGGATGTCGCGCTCCTTTGCGATGAGCGTCATGATGGTGTTGGCGGTAATCGGGTCGAGGCCGGCGGTGGGCGAATCATAGAGCACCAACGGCGGCTCGGTGACCACGGCGCGTGCAATGCCCACGCGCCGGCGCATGCCGCCCGAGAGCTCACTCGGGAACTTGTCCAGCGTCTGCTCCAGCTCGACGAACCGGAGCACGTTCTGCACGCGGGTAGCGACGTCATCCGCCGTAGCCGCTTGCCGCGCCTGCCGGTTCAGCAGCGGATACGACACGTTCTCGGCTACCGTCATGGAATCGAAAAGACCGCCCTCTTGAAAGAGCACGCCCACGCGGGCGCGTTTACTGAATAACTGGCGTTCCTTCACGTTGGTGATATCGTCGCCGCAAAGGAAGATGTGGCCCGAATCGATTCTCACCAGCCCGATGGCCGCTTTGAGAAGCGTGGTCTTGCCGCTGCCGGCAGCGCCCAGCACGACGCGAGTCTGGCCAGCCGTCATTTGAAACGAAATGTCGTCGAGCGCCTTCACGCCGTCGAACAACACCGACACGTGGTCAAACCGGAGCGGACATTCGCTGCGATCCTGTTCCGGCGCCGCCGTGCCGGATTCCGTTTGTGGTGGCGCGGGGGGCATTAGTGAAGGTTGACGAAGATGCGGGTTAGAAAAGACGTCATCACGAACACCCAGACTGAAGCGATGACCACGGCCTTGGTGGTGGCGCGGCCCACGCCTTGCGTGCCGCCGGTGGTGCGCAAGCCGTAAAAGCAGCCGACCAGCGAGATCACGAAAGCGAAGCAAAACGGCTTGAGCAGACCCTGGGCGATGTCGTTGTATGCCAGCGCCTGGTAGGCGGTCTGCCAGTACTGAGTGGTGGTGATTCCAAGCTGCAGTGCAGCGATCACGTACCCGCCGGCCATGCCCACGAAATCGGAAATGATGGTCAGCATCGGGAGCATCACGCAGGTGGCGATCATGCGCGGAGTCACCAGCTTTTGGATGGGATCCGTTCCCAGCGCGCGCATGGCGTCAATCTGCTCGGTCACCTTCATGGATCCCAGTTCGCTGGCGATACCGGAAGCATTGCGGCCGGCCACCAGCAGCGCGGTCAATACCGGCCCCAGCTCGCGAACCAGTGTGATGGCGACGATGGAGCCTACCTGTCCGGTGGCGCCGTACTGAGCCAGGGCTCGCGACATCTGCATGGTGATGACCAGGCCGCTGAAGAACCCGGTGAGGATGACAATGGGCAGGCTGCCGACGCCGATGATGTCCATTTGAATGAAAATATCGTCGACGTAGTGGGGCGTGCGCACGATGTTGCGGATCGCCCGTCCGGACAGGATGTAGAAATCTTGAATTACCGAAACGGGCTTCTTCAGGAAATCGAGCAAGCCGGAGCCCCCATCTTCACGATGCTAGCATACGGGGTCTTAATCCAAGTGCCGGGGCAGTATAGGCTATATCTCTCCCGCGAGCCCTGGTTGACTTGGCGGTCACAGTATGTTTGCGTAGTGGACTACTTTGAATCAAAGAATTGCCGTAAGCGCAGCTTGCGCCTGGCCTGAAACATGCCTGCGGCGGCCAACCCGGTCAATGTCATAAGAATTGAGGGAGGTAGCGGTGTTCCCACAAGCGCAGCCGGAGTAAATAGAGCTGTATCTACACCGCTGGCAGGCACAATTATGATACTCGCATTTTGGTCGTAGCCTAAGGTGATGTTTGAAGGAGCAGTAATGACTACCGTCCCCTGAGATCCAAGGTTCACGGTAACGGAAGTTGCTCCGGTGTTCAGACATGCAAACGCAGTACCTACAAAAACGCAACCCGCCCCCGTGGTCCCCGAAGGGACAATGGTCATGCTGAGCGACTGCGAGTAATTTACAGTAACTCCCCCGAGGGTCAGGCTGCACGGCAATGTGCCAGTGAAGGTTCCCGAGGTGACAGTATTGTTGTTGACCAGGCGCGATCCGCCAAGTGACAAAATCGATTGACCGGTCAATGGAACATTCGGCGTCAATATCAATGTTCCCGAGTTCACGTTAAAACCAGCGCTATCCACCGTGACAGGACCGAGAGTGGTGGGGGTGCACGTGATCGAGTAATTGAAAGTGGTCTGTGCCAAAGCGACGGAACAAAACACGATAGCGGCGACAACAATGCAACACCGGGCGATCCACCGATTCATCAATATTCTCCATTGGCCGCTGTCGGCTTAGCTGCAGGATACCAGAACTTCTGGTTTGCAAGCGGGGTGGACGCCTCCACTTGGAGAAACGGATGTGCCTCCGGCGCCGGCCCCGCCGACACAAGCGGAGGGCAGCAGGCGAGCGGCCCCAACTGGCGGCGGCGCGGCGGCGCCGCTGGGTAAGTACGTCTGCGTGATGTATTCGGGCGGGCAGCTTATCAATGTGGGGGGCTTCACGCTGCAATCCGGGGGCGTTTATCACGACGAAAGCAATGGGAGAGGAACGTTTAGCTATGATGCGAGTCAGCATCAGATCAGCTTTCAAGGCGCGGCTATGAGCGGGCAGGTGGGGAGATACACGGGATCGAAGTTCACTTTGAAGTCGGGGAGGAATTCGGTGGATTGCGATCGGTGAATTGAAGCAGTACGGAACTTGGGGAGGGCCGCTTGGAAAGCGGCCCGCAGGTTGCTAACCTGCCCCACAAAGCAGGCGGGGGTTGTAGATTGCGGTGTGGGTAATCCGCTGGATGGGGCGCTGGGCGGCGGAGGTGGCGACGTCTAACACGACGAACTCATGGCCGGCGCGGTCAAAGCGATTCAGGATGCGAGCGCGGGCTTCGATTTGTTCGCCGGGGCGGGCGATGCCGGAGTTTACTATTTCGCTGGCTACATGGATCCAGGGGCCCAGGCGATAGTTGCGGACCAGGATTTCATTCGCGATTTGCAGCAAGCGCGCGGGATGGGCGGCCGCGTTGGGGCCGCGGTAAACCGGTAATCGTTCGGCGATACGGTCGAGATACTCGTCATCGTGCAGCGGGACCGGATCGATCAGCGTACCGAGGACCGTCCCTGGAACCAGCGTTTCCCTGGACGCTTCTTGTTCTGGCTGCAAAGGACGGGCTGGGATGGCAGGGGAGGAAGAAGACACCGGGATCCAGGCGGTAGCCGTGGCACACGCGCCGGCGGTGAGTTTCAGGACACCCGAGGCGTCTTCTTCCGCATGGACCATGACTTCTTGACCTTCATAGACGGGCTGCAGGAATCGGACTTCCATCGCGCCGCGGGCGAGCCACGTCTCGCCGAAGTGCTGCACCACGGGAGCCGTCATGTAGCCGTAGACGGTGACGCCGGGGACCAGACCGCCGCGAAATCCATATTGCGCGGCGACACGATCGTCATGAATTTTGTTTTCGGAGTCGGCGGCAGTGTTGTGAGCGACCACGCTATACATGGGCGCCTACCGTGCCGCGAATGTGAGGGCCATAGTCGCCATGGCGGTGCCGGCTTGGGAGATCCATTGGTCATGACCGTGAGGGAATCCGCTTTCAAAATAAGGCTGGAAGGTGAGAGCGCGGGTAACCACGTGCCACGTGCCATCCTCTCGCTGGGAGCGCAGCAGGTAATCGACGCCGCGGCTGAAGACCGGGCTCGACGGCGCCATGCCGGATTCGTGCAGCGCCCACAGAGCTTCGCCGGTGGCGTAGGCATCGGAGGGAAGATTATCGGTCTGGCCCCAGCTTCCATCGGGACGCTGTCTGGCGATCAGTTGCTGCACGCGAATCGGCGGCGGCTTGTGTCCGGCCCAGGCGATGCCCAAGATCTGCATGGAGCGATCTTCCGTCGAGCGCGGCTCCGCGGCCTGGAGCCACGCGGCCGCACGTGCCACACGCAAATCGAATTCGGCTTTTCGTCCGGCCAGCGGATATAGCCGCAGCACACGAATCCCCTTCGCGGTATGCGAGAATCCACCGTCTTCGAGCGGAGGCCGCGCGGCGCCGTAATTGGGCCAATCGCCCTCCTTGCGCTGCATGGCGGCGACGTGGTGGACCAGCGAGTCGGTTGCGAGTGTGGGAGCGACTGCATGGCCGGCCATTTGCAGCAGCGAAAACTGCTGGCCATCGACGCCCGCGGCAGGATCCTGCACCTGAAACAATTGCTGTTCCAGCGCACCGCGCAGCGTGGCGGTGACATGGGACTCGCGGCCTTCCAGATCGTAGTCGGCTTGGATAGCCAGTGGCTTTGCGGCCGCCACGGCGATGCCGTTGAGGTGCTCGGCGTGACACGACAAGCAGCCACCGGCGCCGAGAAATTTCGAGGCAGCGCCTTGCGACGCGGCCAATGCCTTCTCCACAGCTTCGCGGACATTGCGGCGCGGCGGAGCGAGATTTTCCGCCGCGACTTTCTGGTGCGGGAGCCCGAAGAGCTCAAGAATGGCGGGGTCATTGTAGCGGCGGGCCCACTGGATGGATGGGCCGGCCGCGGAACCCTGAGTAAGGAGGAGTTTCACGATCCGCTGATCCGCGTGGTCGGTAGCGACGGCGAACACCAGCGGAGTGGCGTCGCGAACATCCTTGGCATTGATATCGGCGCCGGCTTTGAGCAGCGCTTCCACGGCTTCGAAGTTGCCCATCCCGCAAGCGATTTGCAGCGGAGTCAGATGTCCCAGTTTGATAGGTCCATTTTTTACAACTTCGAACGTATCGCCGGTCTTCACGTTCACGGCGGCGCCATGGCCGATCAGAAGCTTAACCAGGGGCGCGTTGCGGTCGCCGTTTCCAGCAGCGGCGAACAAGGGCGTTGCTCCGCCTCCATCAACGGTGTTCACGCTGGCGCCCTTGGCGAGCAACAGCCGTACAAGCTGGATGTGGTTGGAACTGGCCGCTTGTTCCAGCACACTCATTCCGCTCTCATCGCGCGCGTTGATGTCAGCGCCTTTTTCGATCAGCAGGCGAGCGGCTTCGGTGGCGCCGTCATAAGCAGCGGCGATGAGCAGAGGCGTGCGGCCCAGTTTGGAGCGGGCATCCACCTGGGCGCCTTTGGATAGAAGCAAGCGCACCTTGGCGGCATCGCCCGCGCACCACATGAGCGGAGTAGCGGCAAAATCGTTCGCGGCGTTTGGGTCCGCGCCCGCGTCGAGCAGCAGACGCATGCTTTCCAGGCTGCCGAGAGCGGCGGCGTACATCAGCGGCGAGTTGCCGCGGGAGTCGCGGACCTTCGGGCCAGGGTGCTGGATGAGTTTACGGAGAGCGGGGGGATCGTTGTTACGGATGGGGAGATAGAACGGGCTGTTCTCCGCGGCGGGACTGAGGAAGGCGAAGGCAAGAAGGAGGAATGCGGCTGCTGTTTTCATGAATCACTCTCCGGCGCGAACCCAATCTTCATTAAAGCGCACATGCTTGATCGACTTGCCTTCGGGGATGAAGTAAGAATACGTGACGTGGATCGCGCCGTCCTTGGACTGCATCACGGACGGGTAGTGATACTGGACCTTGCCGGGCTGCGAGGGATTGCCATCCAGATGACGCCGCCATTTCCAAGTGACGCCCTCGTCATCGGATACGGCAGCGACCAGGGAATGCCGCGCGTTTTCCAGATCGTTATAGAGCATGATCCAGTGGCCGTTGGTCAGGCGGATGGCCTCCAGGCTGGATCCGGGGTTCGGGATATCGGTATCC
>JALYHQ010000041.1 GCA_030776455.1 Acidobacteriota bacterium
GTACTCACGATCGGGGATTTCAACCGGGACGGCAAGCCCGATCTCGCGATTGCCACCGAACGAACTGTGACCATGCTGCTGAACGACGGGAAGGCTAATTTCAAACCGGTCCTCTCCAACCCCGAGCCGTGGGACTTCGCACCGGGCATCGCGGCGGCCGATTTCAACGGTGACGGCGTGCTCGATTTAGCGGTTACGGCGCAGTCGCCGGCCGGCGGCAACGGGGGAACCGTCACGATATTGCTGGGCAAGGGCGACGGAACATTCCAAGTCGCCGGCCGTTTGGAAACGGCAGGATTCGCCCAGATCGCCGCCATGGATCTGAATGGCGACTGGCACATCGATCTGGTGGAGGGGCTGGCCACGCTGGTGTTCTTCGCGGGCCGGGGAGATGGAACGTTCGAAAGCGGCTTACCGTTTAGGGCTTCGGGGAATTCGGGCAACTTCGCGCTCGCCGATTTCACGGGGGCGGGAGTGACAGGCTTTGCCGGAACGCAAGGCAGCGGAACCACCGTGATACTGACGCGCCCCGCATGGCCCTCGCTGGCTTTGGCGAATGTTTCCGCGGCCGGTTACGGATTAGGCCCGCTGGCGCCCGGAAGCATCGTGACTGCGTTCGGCCCGAACCTTGCAACGCAGACGGCTCGGGCGAGTGGGGCGCTGCCGTTCTCACTCGGCGGAGCCGCAGTCTCTGTGACCGACTCCGCGGGAACGGCTCGTTTGGCGCAGCTTTACTACGTCTCGCCCGCGCAGGTGAACTATGTGATCCCGTCCGCCTCAGCTCCGGGATCGGCATCCGTCAGCGTTACCGCCGAGGGCCACGTGACGGCGACTGACCGGATTGAAGTGACGATGGTCGCCCCGGCTTTGTTCACTGTAAATCCGGACAACCTTGCCGCGGCAAACGTATTGCGAGTGAGCCAGAACGGTGATCGGATTTTCGAAACGATTTATCAAACGGATCAGAACGGCAACATCACGGCGCTACCCATCGACTTTGGCGCGGCCACGGACAGCGTTTACCTGATCCTCTATGGAACGGGTATTCGGAATCTTCGGAATCCGAGTAGCGTGTCGGCTAGTATCGGCGGCGTGATCACGTACGCAGGCGCGCAGGGGACTTATGAAGGCGTCGACCAGGTCAATCTTCAGTTGCCCAGGTCGCTGGCCTCGCCGGTGGCGCGAACTGTCGGGCTGCAGCTCATGGTGGATGGGCAGCCTTCTAATCGGGTGATGCTGCTGGTTCAGTAGGACAAGAAGAGGGGCTGGCGGGGTGTTCAATGTTGACTATTCCGCCGGTTTCTCTGGAAAGTCTTGCCCGGCGAACGGCGTGCGGGCACCGACCTCCTCAAATTTGGTCTGACGGGTTGAGTAGTGCTTGGATCTGCCGGCTCAATCGCCAGCCGCAACCCCAGCGCATCAAGGACACTCATCAAACTCCTCAGACTTGGGTTGCCCGATCCCGAGAAATGCGGTACATGCTTACTCGATTCAGTTGTGCGGTCTTCGCAACGCCGCTCATTGTGCGGGATTCGGCAACATCCCGGACTGCCAGCAAGAAATCTTCCGGCGATTCCAGCACAGCCGCGGATACGTATAGCGCCGCATAAGCGGGGTCGGCAAGGTCGGACAATAGATCGGCTTTATAGTCACTCAACATTTTTGGCATTCAAAACCCGCTTCTTGTAATCTCTCCAGAAGTCTCGGGCGCGCGCGATGTCGGCTGTCTGGGTGCTCTTGTCTCCTCCGCAGAGCAAAATGATTTCGAGACTATGAACGACATAGTAGATTCTGAGCCGGGACCAAGGTCAATGCGTGCTTCCGACGCGCCTTCGCCAATCGGTTTTGAGTCGCCAAAATTTCCAAGCCGAAGCTTTCGGATGCGGCCGTCGAGGGCGACCAATGTTCGGCGGTCTGAGAAACTACGCCGCCAATCGCGGAAAGGTTTAGCTCCCCAAGCCGTTTCATAATACTTTACTTCCCTCTCCTTTGGTATCACTGGGATTTGGTAGAATGCTGAAGTGTAGCCTACGGGCTACACTTAACGTACCACTACGGCTCCTGTTCTGGCAAGGTTATTCGCCGAGCATTTTACTTTGGTGCGAACACGCAGGTTTTGTTCTCAAATGGAGCGGGCCGGGGTACAAGGTGAGCGGAGTATCTGGGAACCGGGGAGGGCCGATTGGAAATCGGCCCGCAGCTTGATAAGCTGCCCTACTGCGTGGCGGACTTGGGGCTGATGATGGAAGTCAGCAGATCGGGCTTTGACGCATCGCGCTCCAGATACGGGTAACGCTCGCCGCCGTGGTAGTCGACCTTGAATGTCTGGTAGCGTTCGCCGTCTTTCACCAGCAAGTTGAGAGGCTCCTGGGAATTCTTGGCGGCCTGGATGGCGGCGCGGATCGATTTGGCGGTGTAGTGGCGCCCATTGATGGCGAGTAGCTTGGCGCTAGGCGCCACTCCGGCGGTGAAGGCGGGGCTGCCCTGGATCACGTCGTCGATGTTGCCATCCTCCTTCACCACAATACCGAGCGAATAACGGAGGTTGGTGAATTTGCGCTCATTTTCGGCTGCTTTGAGGAGCGGGGTGGGCGTGTCGCGCCACTCGACGCGCCAACCGCTGTTAGCGATGCCGGCGAGCGGGGGTGTATTTGCGATCTGAGAGACGCGGTCGCGGAAGAAGCCGGCCCAGTCATAGGACTGCACCTGGGTGAGCGCGGCAATTACATCCTCGAGTTCATAGGTCTTCACGGAGGGCGGTCCGGATTGGCCGCCATGAAAGATCTTGCAGAAATCGTCGAGCGAACGGCGGCCCTGGCTGCGCTGGCGAATAATTACATCGGCGTCCAGCCACAGCAGTGAGCCTTCGGGGTAATAGTCGACGGTGCGGCGGATGTTTTCGTAATCGCCGCGCGAGCCGTAGAGGGTTTGAGCAGCGATGGCGGTGTCCTCAAGGGGCCTCCACTTGCGGCCGGGCGTATCGCTCAAGCTAGCCGCGGTGGTGGCGAGATTTTCGCGATACTCTTCGGGCGTCAGCAAGCCGCTGCGCGGAGCGAGGATCTCGCCGAGGTAATTGGTGAGCCCTTCATAGACCCACAGCAGCGTGCCTTGCATAGGCTGCTGGTAATCCGGCGTAGCCAGGCCGGCCGGGCGGCGGAATTTACCATTCCAGGAGTGCACCATTTCGTGCGAGAGCAAGGTGGCGCTGAGTTTGCGCGCTTGTTCATCGGTCATGGAAGATTCGCCGATGCGGTCATCGCTGGATTCGTGGTGCTCCAGGCCGAAGTGGGCCACGTGATCGCTAAGCGAAACCAGGAAATGATAGGAGCGGTAATGCCGCGCGCCGAACAGAGCGCCGGTTTCATTAACGAGGTTCTTGTATTTGGCGATCAGGTCGGGTGAAAGATCGACGGCTTCGGCGCTGTCGGCGGCGAGATTCATGTAGTGCGCGGGAGCAGCGCCGGGCGACAGCTCGATGGTGCGGAAATAGCGGCCCGCGATCACGGGGGAATCGATCAGCGTGGAAAGGGAGGAGGGTGCGAAGTCGATGGTGTCGCCGGTTTCGCGCTCGATGGGCAGAGCGGTACCGTAACGCCAGCCGGCGGGGACTTTGAGGCGGGCCTTGTACTGAAGGGCGTCAGTGGGCGTTCCGGCTGGATAAAGCAGAACCTGGTTCCAACTCAACACGGTCATTTCCGATGTGGCGGATGCGCCGGAGCTGAAGCCGGCGGACTCGGGCGGGGAGAGATAGTCAAGCGTGACATCGATGGCGTCCGAACCCGCGGGGACATCCATGTGGAGCGCGTACATTTCGACGGGGTCGCGATGCCAGGCGAGGGGGCGGCCGCCGGCGAGGATGCGAAGGCTGGCAAGATCGGCGATGGGGCCGGTGGGCCCGTGCTCGCCGGGGATCCACTTGGGGTAGAGCAGCGTGAAAGGTCCGGGCTTGACGGGGATGTGGAGCGCGGCGTGGAAGATGCGGCGCGGGGCATGGGAGGCGTCAACGGAGATGGTGATCGGGGATTGTGCGCTGGAAAGCGCGGCGATGGCGAGCAAGAGAAGCAAGGAACGCATCGTTTTTATCGTACCGCCACACCTGACCTCTTTACGGAGCCGCGACCATCAGGGAGCGGTCGGTCCGCCGATGGGCGTGGCCATGAGAGGGAGCAACGTGACCATTCTCTTCTGCCACCGTGGGGCAGGATCGTATGCTGCGGCCGATTAGCAATCGGACTCTGGCAGGCGAAACCGCCTGCCCCACAAGCTGGGCCAAATGGGTCGCTCAACAGCGGAAACGGTCCATATGGGCGGCGTGGGTAGAATGGAAGAAGGTCCGATGAAAAAGACTTCGAGAATGCTCTTGTTTCTGCTTGCGTGGCCGGTGTTTGGCCAGCGGGTTTCGCTGAAGGAATTGAGCGCGTCGCTCGAAGAGCTGGCGCTGCGGGTGAAGTTTTCGGTAGTGCAGATTTTCGCAACCGGGTATTCCACCGCCGAGGAAACGGACTCCACCAACACGAGTCTGTTGTCAAAACAGAAGAGCACCGGGTCGGGCGTCATTCTGAGCACGGACGGGTATATCGTTACCAATTCGCACATGGTGCGTGGCGCGCGGCGAATTCAGGTGCGGTTGCCGGCGGATGGCAAGACTCTGGATGCGAAGCTGGTGGGGATGGATCGGGCCACCGATCTGGCGGTGGTCAAGGTGGATCTAAAAGGGCTCCGGCATCTCACGCTGGGCGACAGCGATTTGCTGCGTCAGGGCGAGTTCGTGATGGCGTTTGGGAATCCGCTGGGGCTGGACGGGTCAGTGAGCACGGGCATCGTGAGCGCGACGGCGCGTCAGATCAAGCCCGACGATCCGATGATTTACATCCAGACGGATGCCTCCATTAATCCGGGCAATAGCGGAGGGCCGCTGGTGGATGCCGAGGGGCGTGTGGTCGGGATCAATACTTTCATCCTTTCGCAATCGGGCGGCAGCGAAGGGATCGGGTTCGCTATTCCAAGCAACACGGTGCGCAGCGTATTTGAGCAGATACGCAAGGAAGGGCATGTGCACCGAGGCGAGATCGGCGTGTTCGCACAGACGGTAACGCCCGCGATGATGGCGGGCCTAGGGTTGCCGCAAGATTGGGGCGTGCTGGTGGGGGACGTGGAACCGGAGGGCCCGGCGGATCGCGCGGGGCTGAAGGTGGGCGATATCGTGGTGGGGCTGAATGGCAAGACCATGCAGAACGCGCGGCAGCTCGAGATCAGCGTGTATCGGTATCCCAGGAATGAGCGGGTGACGCTGGATGTGGTGCGCGGCGCCGACAAGCTGTCGGTGCAAATTCCGGTCACCGAGCGGGAGGACGATCCGCAGCGGTTCGCGGACATGGTGAATCCTGAGGAGAGTCTGGTGTCGCGGCTGAATATTCTGGGGGTGGGGATCGACAAGCAACTAGCCGCGCTGCTGCCCGATCTGCGGCATCCGTGGGGGGTGGTGGTGGCGGCGGGAAGCGTGCAGGGGCTGAATGTGGGAACCGCGCTGCAGGCGGGAGACGTCCTTTATTCCGTGAACGGAGTTCCCGTAACCAGCGTGGTTGCGCTGAAGAAGCGGCTGGCCGAATTCAAGCCGGGGGACACTCCGGTACTGCAGATTGAGCGCTCCAGCCGGCTGATGTATGTGGTGATCGAACTCGAATGAGGTGGATGGTTCGGATCATCGCAGTCATCCTGATGGCTGCGGCCTTGCCTGCGCAGACCAAGCGAACGGCGCGCAAGCCGGCCGCTCCAGCAGTTGCTCCGAATGAGCAGACCGCTTGGCCCATCGAGAGTCTGATAGTGGAAGGGAACCACATCTGGCCGACGGCAAAGATCCTGGCGGTGGCGGGCATGCGGCCCGGACGGACGGCCACCAAGGCGGAATTCGAGACTGAATTCGAAGCGGCGCGGCAGCGGCTGATCGCCACCGGATTTTTCGACAGCGTAGGTTATCATTTTGCGCCGGCTCGCGACGGGAAAGGATACACGGCGGCGTTCCAGGTGTCGGAAGTGGGCCAGATATTTCCGATTCAGTTTGAAGATTTGCCCGCGAAGGACGCCGACCTGCGCGCGATGCTGGCGCAAAAGGATCCGCTATTCGGGCCCAAGACGCCCGCGACCAAGCCGGTGCTGGACCGCTATACCCAATGGATCGGCGAGTTCCTGGCGGCGCAGAATTTCCGCGAGCCGTTGACGGCGCGGCTAAGCTCGGAGAATCCGCCGGACTTGGTGATTCTGATTCGCCCGGCGCGGCCGCGGCTCACCGTGGCACAGGTGAAATTCACGGATTCCGGCGAGATTCCGCCCCAGGATTTGCAGGCCGCCATGTACGGCATCGCCGTAGGCACGGCTTATAGCGAATCGCGATTGCGCCTGCTGCTGGACACTACCATCCGGCCGCTGTATGAGGCGCGGGGCCACGTGCGGGTTTCGTTTCCAAAGATGGAAGTGGAGAAGGCGAAGGAAGTAGAGGGTTTGAATATCACGGTGGCGGTGATAGAGGGGCCGGTTTATAGGCTGGGTAAAGCCACTTACGAAGGAACGTTAGTACGCGCATCGGACTTGGCCAAGATGGTGAAGCTGAAGAGCGGCGAGGTGGTGAATTTCGACGAAGTGAAGGCGGGGCAGGGACGCATCGACGAGCACTTGCGGCACGAAGGGTATCTGGACAGCGTGACGCGCGTGGATCGCGGGTTGAACGAGGCGGATCATACCATCGATGTGAAATTCCACAGCGATCCCGGGCCGCAGTATCTATTCGGGAAGCTAACCATACAGGGTCTGGACATAACGTCGGAGCCGGTGATTCGCAAGATGTGGGGCCTGCAGGCAGGCAAGCCGTTCAATCCGACATATCCGGATCATTTTCTGGCGCGAGTGAAGGAAGAAGGGTTGTTCGACAATCTGAAGTCGACGCGGGCCGAGAACAAGATTGACCGGGCGAGTCACGTGGTGGACGTGACTCTGTATTTCAACCAGTAGTGCGGAGCTGAACACTGGAGAAGACGGGTTCCTGAACCACGCCGACATCGAGCGTCAGAGGACCGGGCTCTACAGGCAATCCGGCGCGCACCCTCTGCAAGAGGCGTTCCCGGATTACGACCAGCAAACGTTCAGCGGCCTGCAAGGTGCGCAAATCGTCTTGAGCTATGGCTGTGGCGGGCTTGCTGGCATGCGCGACGCGGCAAGGCTGCGCGGCGGGGCGGTCGCGTTCGATAACCACTTGCGGCATCCGCATCCGGAGCGCGACGGGATCGACGCCGAGCGGTCCCGGCTCAACAGCGGCGCTTCCGGCCAGCACACCCAGCATGTCCTCAAAGCATCGTTGGGTAGACAAAAGGGAACGCAGCTCGCGTTGCGAGATGGCAGCCGAGCCGGCCTTTGACAGTTGCACGCTGTTACCTTTCCGCCTCCCGGATCGCATAGCGGGGGGCCAAACTCGGGCTGAATTCAGGACAACCCGCGCTTAAATTCCGACGACATGAGACCTTCCTGGAATTGACAGCAATCGGCATTAAGTGTACATTAACCAACGTACCGTATGTCAAGAGAAAAGTGCGTATCCGGTACCGTGGGAGCACGAAGCTCCAGGCTTGGCAGGGCAGGTGATACACTCGCGAGGGATGGTGAAATCACAACAAGGCGCCAATTCCGATCCAGGCCCGCAGTCCAGCTGGCCCAAGATTGGCATTTCGCTTCCGCCGCTTTCCAAGGTTCAACTCAAGGCCTTGGCGAGCCTGCTGGACGTGCCAGAGTGGCGCGTCGTGGAGCAGGCGCTCACGCTGCTGGCGGAATCGCTGCCGCCAAGCCAGCGGGAGGAGCTGGCATCTATCCAAAAGGGCGGCCCGTCGCGGGCTGACCTTGTACGAACCGAATATCCGGCGTCGCTGTACCCGGCTGTTGAGGCATTCGCCCGGTTGTGGGCGAACCCAAAAGACATTACGGAAGAAGCGGGCCGGACATTATTTGCGAAGCTGCTGAAGATCCCGCTGCCTCCGAGCAGGGGAGAGAGATGAAACCGGAGATTCCACAGGAACTACTCTCTAACGCCGCGGCATTCTCAGAAGCTCTGGCAACGGTACAAGCGAATCTGAAAACACTGGTTCATTCCGGCGCGAAGCCCGCGGCGGGGCCTTGGATATTGAACGAAGAAATGCTCAGCGCGCCGGTTCCGGCGATTGCTACGTTGCGCGCCAGCGCCGAAGCGCAGAAGCATGCGTCGGCGGTGTGCGCGGAGCTGCGGGCGCTGATAGAGGGCCGGGACATCCGGGCGCTCCGAGAGCACGGGCACCGCCGCGAAGCGAGACGCAAACGCCGGGCGAATGTGGCGAGGTTCGGTGCACTGGTGGACGATCTTGAAGACAGCGCCAGGCGGGCGCTGGAAGAATGTCAGGCGCGGCTGCACAACAGCAACGACTGGAGCCAGGCGGAACGGGTGATGCAGTCGCAAAGCTCGTTGCGGCGATCGATTCGGTGGCTGCGGGCAAGCCACTGGCTCTACCGGCTGCACTGCCATCCGGCACGTCCGCTGGGACACGTCATCGATTCACTGGAAGAGGCCATGGCCGCGGTATTGGGGACGGGGGCGCGCATCGCTCCGGTGATTCCGATTCGCGCATAGGTATCCGGAATGCTGGCTCTCGCGCAATGGGTCTGGTATGCCTCGCTGATCTTATACGCGCTGCTGGCGTGGAAGATCTTGTCGAGCCGGCTGCCCTATCGCGCCCTCGCGGTGTATGCGATCGCGAGTGTAGTTCAAGGCCCGATTCTACTGCTGTTCCCAGTGCGCTCGATGGCATACGCCCGCGCGTGGATGGGGACCGAATCAGTGATCATGGTGTTGGAAGTGTGGCTGGTCCTTGAGATTTTGCAGCTGCTGAAGGTGTCGTATCCGGGCATCGGAAAGTATGGTTCCAGGGTGGTGGCTCTGTGCTGCCTGGGCGCGGTCACCACCAGTGCGGGGTCGGTGCTGATCGACCTACAGGTAATTCAATGGGGAAAGTTCTTCGCGCAGACGATATTCCTGTTGGAGAGGATCACCGCGACTATCCTGGCGCTTAGCTTGTTCGCGATTCAATGGTTTATTGCGCGCCTCGGCAACCGTGGATTAACGGCGAACCTGCGCCGGCACATCCGAATTTCATCGGTTTTTCTTTCTATCCTGGCGGCGGGATATTTTCTGGCCAGTGTCGGCCACTATTTAAATTTGGCGTCAGTGAGTGGCGGCATTGCTGCGCTGGGGTGCCAACTGCTTTGGATAGCGCTGCTTAGACGTTCGGGCGAGGCACGGCCAGTCCTCGCCACAACAGGGGAGGATGTCGAGACTGCATTTGCCGCACTTGAGCAAAAAGCTCAAGAAGCGAACGATTATTTAGCCGGAGCGGCACCCAAGTGATGCCGCTCCGACCAGGTTAGTTCTACTTGCCGCCCTCGCAGGACGGGACGCACGGCAACGGTGGATATCCACTCGGGGTGGACGCGACAGTGGCACCAAAAGCAAGCAGGGCCGCCGTTAAAAGCACGCGGGCAAACATCTTCATGGTTGTAAAACCTCCTCACCCATTGTGGGAGAGAGGAAAATTTCAACCTATGTAGCCAGCCGGCGCGTGCTAAAGCCGCTGAGTTGAACCGGAATAAGCCCGCAAGGATGCAGCGCCGGCCCTCATTAATGCGGGGCTGCACCCCTGGGGAAAGCAAATCTAGGCGGATGGGTCTCGCTGCCGCGTGTTTGCGACACCCGTGAGAACGCCGAGGCCAACCAGCACAACCACCCCGACTCCGATCCATTGCGGTGGAACATGCAATAAATACGCACCCGTTGCGAGCCCCACAATCAAAATCACAAAGCCAACGATATACAAACTGAATGACATGGCTCCTCCTGTCAGAATTCGTTGCAACCCAATTGCCATTCCCAAGGAAGCCTGCTCTTCGCTAGAATGCAAGTTGCCTACTCCTAAATTCAACGCCATCATCGTGGGCGGAGGCCACAACGGACTCGTGGCCGCCGCCTACCTCGCTCGAGCCGGCCGGAGAGTCCTTGTGCTGGAGCGCCGCGAAATAGCCGGCGGGTGTTCAGTCACCGAGGAAATCTGGCCCGGCTACCGGGTCTCTACCGCCGCGTATCTCACCAGCCTGCTGCAGGAGCGCATCATCCGTGAACTGGAGTTGGAACGGTACGGCTACAAAGTGGATGCAAAGGATCCGGCCTTCTTCTCGGCTTTCCCAGACGATCGGTACCTGTTCATGTGGCAGGATCCGGCCAAGACGCTTGCAGAAATCGCCAAATTCTCGAAACACGATGCGGAGGTTTTCCCGGCTTACGAGCATCACCTGGAGCGTCTCTCGGAAGTTGTCGAAAGCCTGCTGCTTACTACCCCGCCGGAATTTCCACCTCACGGAGTGGGTGACCTGATCGAGTACCTGAAGCTGCTCGCGCGTTTTCGCAAACTCAGCCCCAAGGAAACGGTGGGACTGGTCAAAATCTTCACACAGAGCGCCGCCGATTTTCTGGACGACTGGTTCGAATCCGAAGAGGTGAAGGTCACGCTGGCGACGGATGGCGTGATCGGCGCCAATGGCGGGCCACGCTCGCAGGGCACCGCGTATATCCTGCTGCATCACGTGATGGGCAGCGTGGGAGGGAAGCGCGGGCTGTGGGGTTTCGTTCGCGGGGGCATGGGCGCCGTCTCGAACGCGATCGCCGATTCCGCGCGCGCCAAGGGGGTGGAGATTCGGACGAATGCAGCGGTGGCGCATATCCGTGTGGAAAGCGGGCGTGCGCGATCGGTTGTGCTGGAAAATGGCGATGAACTCGAGGCCGGGATTATTGCAAGCAATCTCACGCCGCAGCAGACTTTCCTGAACCACGTCAATGAAAAAGATCTTCCGGCGGAGTTCATTGCGGCTTTGCGCCGATATCGCAGCGAAGGCACAAGCTGCAAGATCAACTTGGCGCTTAGCGGACTTCCCAGCTTCCGCGCGCTACCGGGCGCGCCCGCGCCCCAACATCGCGCCACGATGCACATCTGCCCTTCCATCGAATATGTCGAGCGCGCCTGGGACGATGCCAAGTACGGACGCCCTTCGCAATCGCCGCTGCTCGAGCTCACCGTTCCCACCATGTACGATCCATCGCTGGCGCCGGTTGGCCGGCACATTATGGGCATTTTTCTGCAGTACGCGCCTTATACGTTGCGCGACGCAACCTGGGACGAACTCCGGGAGCCGTTCGCGAACCGGGTCTTCGACCTGATTGAGGAGTACGCGCCCGGGTTCCGTTCGTTGATTGTGGAAAGCCAGGTGCTGACGCCGCTGGATCTGGAGCGACGCTTCGGCCTGACGGGAGGCAACATTTTCCATGGGGAAATGAGCTTGGACCAAATGTTCGTGATGCGGCCGCTGCCAGGGTACGCTCGTTATCGCACGCCGATTCGGGGACTGTACATGTGTGGATCCGGGACGCACCCGGGTGGAGGCGTAATGGGAGCTCCGGGGTACAATGCCGCGAGGGAGATATTGAAGGACTTGTAGCGCGGGAACAGGGTAGGCCCGGTGTTACAGGGCGGCGGGGCCGTCGAGGCTGCGCCACAAATACCAGCTTGCGACCGAACAGTAGGGACGCCACGCCTGGGCCAGCTGCTCCATCTCCGCCGGGCTGGGGAGTTCCGCGAGGCCGTAAGCTTTCTTGATTGCTGCTCGTACGCCGAGGTCGCCAACGGGGAGCACATCCAAGCGCTTCAGGCCGAAGATCAGGAACATCTGAGCGGTCCACACTCCGATACCTTTTACACGCGTCAAGCTCTCGATGACCTGCTCGTCGCTCATATCCTGCAATGCTGCGAAGTCCACTTCGCCCGATTTTGTGCGCTCCGCGAGATCCCGGATGTAGGCCGCCTTCTGATTCGATAAACCCAGGGCTCGCAGGCGCTCGTGGGGCAACCGCAGAATGCGCCGGGGCGTGAGATCGCCTTTGGCGGCAGCCAGCAATCGCCCGAAGATCACGGCCGCCACTTTCCCGCTAAGCTGTTGAT
>JALYHQ010000042.1 GCA_030776455.1 Acidobacteriota bacterium
CGCGCACATCCTGCTGCATCGCGATCTCACCCAGCTGCCCAGCTGGAGCGAATCGTTCTTCGTCACGGTGGTGCATGAGATGGGACACGCGCTGGGATTGCAGCACACGCTGACATCCTCGGTAATGTCCACCGCGTGGACCAGTGCCTCTAGCAAGGCTCGCCCGCTGGACGATGACGACCGCGCCGGCGTCTCCGTGCTTTACCCCGCCGATGGATACGCTGCCACAGTGGGTAGTATCTCGGGCCGCGTAACGCTCGGCGGCAACGGAGTCAGCATGGCTTCGGTAGTGGCGATCTCGGATTCCAGCCCGGCGGTGAGCACGCTCACGAATCCCGATGGAACCTATCAGCTGGATGGTCTGGCGCAGGGAATTTACTACTTGTACGTGCATCCGCTGCCTCCGGCGCTCTCGGGCGAGTCGAACCCGGCTAATATCTTCGCTCCCACGCTGGTGGATTCTCCGAAAGTATCCTTTCCCGCGAACATCGGCTTTGCGGCGCAGTTCGCGCCCGGCACCCGTGACGTGAATCAGGCGCAGATCCTCAGCGTGTTCGCCGGCAAGGTGAAGCAGAACGTGAATTTCACCGTGAGCGCGCGGACCCAGAGCATTCACTCTATCCGCACCTACGGCTACGCGCCCGGCAGCTCCGTGCCGGTTCCCTCGCCGCCGGTAAACAGCGCACTCACGCTTCTTGCCGATGGAGCCGGATTGCTCCAGAACAACAACAACGCCACCACGCCCGGCCTGAACGTCGGCGTCTTCGGCAGCTTTGCGTACATACCGCGCTCCACCGTGCGCCTGTACCAGGCTCCTTACATCGCCATGGACCTGTACCTGTCGAATAATATTAATTCGCTCCCCCCGGGCCGCAAGCATTTGCTGTTTTCCACCAACAGCGAGCTGTACCTGTTGCCGTCCGCTTTCAACCTGGTTACCTTCGGAGCGCCGTCCATCTCTTCCGTTAACCCCGGCGTGGATAACGCCGGAAATCGGATCGTGACCATTAGCGGTATGAACCTTTTCGCCGATACACGAGTTCTTTTCGACGGCCTGGATGCCACACCCACGCCGGACAGCCCCTTGCTCGACGGAAGCCTGGTGGTTTATCCGCCCGCGGCATCCCCGGGCTACACTGCCGGCGTGGTTGCACTCGGGGCCGACGGCCAGAGTTCGCTGTACATCCAAAGTCCTCCCTCGTACACCTACGATTCGGGCACGCTCCCGGCTCTATCGGTGAGTCCCTATTCGCTTTCGCCCGGCGACAACGTGATCGATATCACCGGCGCCAATACGAACTTCATAGACTGCCAGACCATCGTGGGCTTCGGCAGCAGTGACGCGCTGGTGAAGAACGTTACGGTTCTGAGCCCCACTCACTTGACGGCAACCGTCACGGTGAGCCAGAATGCAGCCGCCTCCATCAATTCCCTGAGCGTCACCACCGGTCTGCAAGTGATCTCGTCCGCCCTCGGCTTCCAGATCGGCCCAGCGAGTTCGCAAGCCGCTCACCACCGCTGACCGCACTCGCCGCTCGGCGATGTTATTCTGTCTTCCATGGCAGAGTTCACGGTCAACAATCGCTTTGATCCCTATAAATCTTTCAAGTTTCGCGTCAAGTGGGATGGTAAGTTCGTCGCCGGCATCTCTCGCGTCAGCGGTCTCCGCCGCACCACGGAAGTGGTGGTCCACCGGGAGGGCGGCGATCCCAGCACCAGCCGTAAGTCGCCGGGCTTGACCACCTACGAGCCTATCGTGCTCGAGCGCGGCCTCACCCACGACCCTGAATTTGAAAAATGGGCGAATCAAGTGCTGCTTCTCGGCGCGGGCGCGGGAGCCGAAGCTTCGCTGAAGACCTTCCGAAAAGACATAGTCATCGAGCTGCACAATGAAGCGGGCCAGGTTGTGAAGGCCTTCATTGTGCATCGCTGCTGGCCGTCGGAATATACCGCTCTTCCGAACCTGGACGCCGGAGCGTCGGTAGTCGCCATCGAGCACATGGTGCTGCAGAACGAAGGCTGGGAGCGCGATCCCTCGGTTACCGAACCCACGGAAACCTGAGCTGCCGCTACTCCTCGTCCCTTACTACCAGCAGCGGCGCTTTCAGGTTGTGCCGGACTCCGTTGATCGTCGCTCCGAAAATGACGTCCTTCAAGCCCTTGTGTCCGTGCGCGCCCATTACCACGAGGTCCGGATGCAGCTCCCGCGCGTAGCGGACAATCTCCTTCTGCGGATCCTGTGAATGCCGGACCACCAGTTCGGCCTCCACATTCTGTTCCGCCAGCCGGGCCGCGATCCCGCGGAAATACTCCTGTCCCGCCGCAACTTCGGCGGTGGATGACATGGGCCCGTACATCTGGCTGGTGACGCCCTCTTCCACATGCAGCAAATAGAGCTTGGCGCCGTGCAGCCGCGCCATGGCCACGGCATGCGCCAGCGCCTCGCGATCCCGGCTGGTGTGGTCCAGCGGTACCAGGATCTTGCGGTAAGACAGCGCCGGCAGGTCCGCCGCCACTTCCTTCGGCAGCTCCACGGGTGCGCGGCCCAGTTGACGGATCCATGGCGGAAGCACCGGCTCAAACGCCACCCACAACAGTAAAATCGCGATTCCCGCCAGCACCGGCATCAGTCCGAATTCCAGCCAAAACCGCCCGCTGCCCGGCGTTTTCATCCAATCCCCGATGGTCATGGTAACCAGCCAGACGTTGAGCCCCAGAATCACCGCGGCCGCTGCCCACGCCAGCGCTTTCACCCAGCCCCGGCTCGCGAACACGCCCATCCGCTGCCTGCTGCTGGTGAAATGAATGAGCGGAATCACCGCGAACGGCAGCTGCAGGCTGAGAATGATCTGGCTAAGAATCAGCAGCTGGTAGGTCCCATGCTGGCCCGCGAAATACACGGTGATCGCCGCGGGAATAATCGCCGCCATGCGCGTGATCAGACGCCGCAGCCACGGCCGCATGCGGAAATTCAGGAAACCCTCCATGATCACCTGTCCCGCCATGGTTCCGGTGAGCGTGGAAGATTGACCGGAGCAGAGCAGAGCAATCGAGAAGATAACCCCCGCCGTTACCGCTCCCAGCATCGGCGCCAGCAGGCCCTGTGCCTGCTGGATCTCGGTGACGATCACTCCGTGTTTGAAGAACACGGCGCCCGCCATTACCAGAATCGCTGCATTCACCAGCATCGCGCCGTTCAACGCTACCGACGAATCAATCAGGTTGTACCGGCAGGCCCGGCGTTTCTCCTCGTCGGAGTTCCCGATGCGCCGAGTCTGCACCAGCGCCGAGTGCAGGTACAAATTGTGCGGCATCACGGTAGCCCCCAGAATGCCGATAGCGATGTATAAGCTCTTGTCATTCAGCCGCGGCACAATTCCGCGCGCCACTTCGCCAAAGGCCGGCGCGGCCCACCAGATCTCCACCAGAAAGCAAATTGCGATGGTCCCGATCAGCACGAACACGAAGCTTTCGATCACCCGTATCCCTTTGTTCGTGAACCACAGGATCAACAGCGTATCCGCCGCGGTGATCAGCACGCCCGCCAGCAGGGGAATGTGAAACAGGAGGTTCAATGCAATGGCGGCGCCCAGCACTTCCGCCAGGTCGCAAGCCGCGATGGCTATCTCCGACAGTATCCACAAGCAGTAAGCAATGGATCGCGGATACGTTTCGCGGCAGGCCTGCGCCAAATCGCGCTGGCTGACAATCCCCAACCGCGCGCTCAGCGTCTGCAGCAGGATCGCCATCAGATTGGAAAGCACCAGCACCCACAGCAGCTGGTATCCAAACCGCGCGCCGCCTTCCAGATCGGTGGCCCAATTGCCCGGATCCATATAGCC
>JALYHQ010000043.1 GCA_030776455.1 Acidobacteriota bacterium
ACTCCGGCCTGACGCTGGCAATCGTGGGACGGCCCAATGTCGGCAAGAGCAGCTTGTTCAACCGCTTGCTCGATCGCGACCGCGCCATCGTCACCGACATCCCGGGCACCACGCGCGATCTGGTATCCGAGTCCGCCGCCATCGACGGAATTCCCATCCGGTTCGTCGACACCGCCGGCATTCGCGAAGGCGAGGGTGTAGTGGAGACGCTCGGGATTGAGCGCAGCTACCAGGCGATGGCGGATGCCGACCTGACGCTGGTGGTCTTCGACCTCTCCTCGCCGGTGAGCGGCGACGACCGCGCTTTGTTCGATCGCGCCCGCGCGCAAGGACGTCATCTGTTGATCGGAAACAAGGCCGATCTCGCGCGTACGGCGGAGCTTCCCGAAGCGGAGTTTATAGCCGTCTCCGCTCTCACTGGGGACGGCATCGACGAGCTACGCCGCCGGATCTCTCCCGCGGCCGGCCAAGCACAGGAGTCCGGATTTATCACGAGCATCCGGCATGAGGGTCTGCTGCGAGAGAGCATCGAGGCGCTGGAACAAGCCCGCAAGGCCGTTGAGTTCGGCATCCCTCATGAGATGCTTTTGCTGGATCTTTATGCCGCGCTGCGTCCCATTGACGCAATCACCGGCGCAACTACCGCGGACGATATCCTCAACCGCATCTTTTCGACATTCTGTATCGGCAAGTAGGGCGCAGCTAGCTAATCTGCCCCACGCTTCTTCTGGAAGCGCGCCCGGACCACGTGGATAATCATCGGCGCCAGGCTCAAGACGATCACCAGCAAGACGAACTTCTCGAAATTCCGCTGCACCAGAGGGATCTTGCCCAGGTAATAGCCCAGGATGGTCATGGAGATCACCCAGCCGCTGGCGCCGAAGACGTCAAACGAAAGATATCGTCCGTAAGGCATGCGCGCGATTCCGGCCACGAACGGCGCGAACGTGCGGATCACCGGGACAAACTTCGCATACACGATAGTCTTTCCGCCATGCTTTTCGTAGAACTCCTGCGTGCGCCGGATATGCTCTGGCCGGAAGAACCGCGATTTCGGCCGCTTGAAGATGGCCGGCCCGGCGCGTCTGCCCAGCAGGTATCCGCACCAGTCGCCCAGCAGGCAGGCGCAGATCAGCAAGCCCATCATCACCACGATATTCAGGTGACCGGCGCCAGCCACCACGCCGATAGTGAACAGCAGCGAATCGCCGGGAAGCACAAAGCCTACCAGCAATCCGGTTTCCGCGAATACGATCGCGCTCAGAAAGGCGTAGCCGATCCATCCCGACATGGCGGTGGACAACAGCTCGATCAGCCGGTCCGGAGTAGTCAGCGTGCGCAGAAATTCCAGGGCCGCGTGGAGCATCAGGATCCTGGATGGTTCAGATATTTTTGTATTGCTGCACGATGCGATCCAGCACGGGGCGGTTAATTTTCACCTTGCCCTCCTGGATCAGCCGGCTCACGATACTGTCCTGCAGGAGCGAAAAGCGTTCGTCGGCCTTCTTGGCTTTCAACTGGCTGACCACCGCGTCGCGCTCGGCTGCCAGCTTAGTCATGTCCGCCGGAGTCTTGGTCATAACCTTCGCGACAATCACCTGATTGCCCACGTTCACCGGCCCTAGGATGGAACCCACCGGCTTAGTGAACGCGTCCAGAACGTAGCTCGCGGAGCCGATTCCCTGCGCGGCGCCCTGCCGGCTGAAGTCATCGGTGGATTTCACCTCGCCTCCCACCGCCTTCGCCGCCGCCTGGAGATCGCCCCCGTTTTGAGCCAGCAACGCCGCGGCTTTCCGCGCCTTCTCTTGCGCCAGCTGGCTGGCTCGTTCGAAGGACCACCGTTCGCGGACCTGCGCATCTACCTCGGCGAGCTGCGAATCGTGCTTCGGAGTGATGCCAGTCACAACAACGATCACCAGCTTGTTGCCGGATTGAATGACGATGCTCACCTCGCCCGCTTTCAACGTACCCACCGCTCCGCCCACCTGGGGATCGTTGCCCAGCTCCGGAATCGTTTCCCCCGCCGTATATTTGTCTACCGTAACCACACTGAGTCCCAGCTTGGATGCGATCTGTCCCGCATTCCGGGGCGCCTTCACCAGCTCGGCGCGCGCCTGATCGGCAAGCTGCTGCATGCGGTCATTCACCGCCTGCCGCCGGATCTCGCCCGCGATTTCGGGCTTCACTTCCTCGTAGGTCCGCAAATGCGCGGGTTCTTTCGCCAGCACCTGCAGAATGTGGAAACCGTAATTCGTGGTCACCAGGCTGCTGATCTGGTTAACCGGCAGCGAGAAGGCCGCCTCCTCGAATTCCTTCACCATCTGGCCGCGCACTACCCAGCCCAGATCGCCGCCTTTGCCCGCCGAACCTGGATCCGCCGAGTATTTTTCCGCCAGCTTGGCGAAGTCGCCGCCGTTCTTCGCTTGCTTCAGAACGTCCTCGGCTTGCGTCTTGATCTTTTTTACTTCGTCCGGCGTCTTGCCAGCCGTCGACAGCAGGATGTGACGCATCTGCACTCGTTCCGCGGTCCGGAAGCGGTCTTTGTTGGCGTTGTAAAACTGCAGCGTTTGCGCATCTGGCACCTGGATCGACTCCGCGACCTTCGCCTGGTCAGCGATCACCATCTGGAAACTGCGCGATTCCGGGAGCGGGAAGAAAGAGCGGTTCCGTTCGAAGTATTGTTTCAACTCATCCCCGCTGGGCTTTAGTTCGCCCTTCAGTTTGTCCGGCTCAAACGCGATGTAGTCCAGCTTTACCTTGTCATAACGGCGCGCGAACTCTTTTTCAACGTCGGCCGGCGCCACTACGGAACTTTCAACCGCCAGATTGTTCAGCACCATGAAGTAGGCGCGCTTGCGAAGATTGTTCTCAAATTCCGCCACGGACGCGCCGGTCATCTGTTCCACAGCCTGGCGATATTCCGCCGGAGGAAGGCTGCCGATCTGCGGCATGCCGCGGATCATGTCCGCCAGCTCGGAATCCGAAATTTCGAAGCCCAGGCGGTGCGCCTCATAACCGATGGCGCGTTCCGCCACCATTTCATCCACCAGCTGCGGGATGTACACCTGTATCATCTCCGCGGGAAACTGTTTGTTTTTCAGCACGCTCTGAATCTGGCGCTGAACCTCCACCACGGTCATAGGGACCCCGCCGATCTCGGCCACCACCGTGTCCTTGCGGCTGCCCGTCGGTCCGTTGTTACCCGGGATCAAGTACAGCAGCATCGACAGCGCGACAATACCGAGCAGGCCGCCGAGCATAATGCGGACCATCTTGTCGCGGCTTCGAAACAAATCAAACATGGGTGTGAACTCCGATTCGGCGGGATGAAATCTTTAAGTTTCAGTATAGCAAAGCCTGTTTTCCACGCGTATTAGCGCCACGCGGCTCGGGTCCGGTATTCTTAGCCGAGGGACCGCCGTTGCCGTACGATCCGTCGCCAATTGACACGTCGCGCGAGAAGCTAACGGATGAACTTGCGCGATTTGCCGGGTTGCTGGCGCGGAATACGCACGACGTCTGGGCGCGTCAGCGCCTGGCGGATGGCTGGCGCTGGGGTCCTAAGCGCGATGACCTCCGCAAGGAGCATCCCGATCTGGTTCCTTATGAGTTTCTGGCCGAAGGCAAAAAGGAATACGTCCTCGCCACAGCCACCGAGGCGCTGAAGACGATTCTAGCGATGGGCGGCATTGTGCAGGCGCCTGCCCGCTCGGATTCACCGCGCACGCCGGAGCAATCGCGAAAATCGCGTCGCGGAGTCTTGCTGGAGCGGTGGCGCTCGCGCCGGCGTCTCGAACTTCCCTTGAATGAATACCGGGAGCTCGCCGAAGGCATGCTGGACTTAGAGGAGCCATTGCTCGCCTTCGACATCGCTTCCGAAGGCCTGAAAAGCCGCCCTCTTGACGTCCGCTTGCGGCAGCTCAAGGCGCTCGCCTTGGCGCGCAGCGGTTCGCCGGAGGAAGCCGAGAGCATCCTCAAAGCGCTCGTCGCCGAAGGACATCGCGATCAGGAGACGCTAGGTATGCAGGCTCGTGTTCTGAAGGACCGCGGACTGTTGGCCGCTGCTCCCGCCGAGCGGGAACGTCTTCTCCGAAGCGCCCGCGACAGCTATCGGGAAGCATGGCGGTCGCCGCTGGAATACTGGAGCGGCATCAACGCCGCCACGCTCTCGCTGCTTTTGGGTGAAACCGCAGATGCCAAAAATCTCGCCAGCCAGATTCGCGCGACCTGTCTGGAGAAGCGCGCCAAGACAGAAGAGCCCGATTACTGGCTCGAGGCCACCATCGGCGAGGCTGAGTTGATTCTCGAGAACTGGAACGAAGCGGACAAATATTATTCCAGCGCGGCTTCCATTGCCGGAGACGATCTCGCCCGGCTCGCCTCCACCCGCCGCAACGCGCATCTTATCCTGACCCACTACCAGCACGACACCAAACGGTTTGACCGCTGTTTCCGGATCCCCAGCGTGGCGGTTTTCACGGGACATCGGGTGGACCTGCCGGGCCGCCCGTCGCCGCGCTTTCCCAGCGGCTCGGATTTTGAGGCGCGGCTGCGCGAAGCGATCCGCGAACAGGTCGAAAGACTGAATATTCGCGTGGGCTACGCTTCCGCTGCCAGCGGGTCCGACATCGTGTTCCTCGAAACCGTCCGCGAGTTCGGCGGCCGCATCTACATCGTGCTGCCCAGCGATCCGGAAATATTTCGGCAAGAGAGCGTCGCCGATTCAGGCGGCAACTGGACCGCTCGTTTCAGGGATCTGCTGGCCCAGGCGGACGACGTAACTTGCGCCTCCCATCAGCGGATTACCGCGGGCAGCGCTTCCTACGACTACGCGAATGATTTGATCCACGGATTGGCACGCATTCGCGCCGAGCAGCTCAATACGCCGCTCCTCCGCTTGGCCGTGTGGGACGGCCAGCCGGGTGACGGCGCGGGCGGTACCGCCGATGTAGTAGCGCGCTGGCGGACTGGGAGTGACGTGCACATTCTGGATCCCGCGGCGCTCCGAGAAGGACGCCCGCCCCTATCGGTGCTTCCGGCCATCCCAGGCTCGCCCCAACTGGCAAACTCAGCCCGCGCCATGCTCTTCGGTGATGTAAAGAATTTCAGCGGGCTCACGGAAGCGCAGATGCCGGGCTTCATCCAGTATTTCATGGGCGCTATTGCGCGGCTGGTGGACCGTACCAGCCCCAAGCCATACGTGAATACGTGGGGAGACGGGCTGTTCCTGGTCTTCGACAATCTGCGCGTTGCCGGCAAGTTCGCTATCGAGCTGCTCGCCTTGATCAATGGAACAAAGTGGGGAGCTCTGGGCCTGCGCGCTGATCTCACGCTGCGCGTCGCCTTGCATGCCGGCCCCGTCTACGAATACTCCGATCCGTTTCGCGAGGGGAGCCGCAACTACATCGGCACCCACGTTAATCGCGCCGCTCGCATGGAACCCGTCACTCCCCCAGGGCTCATTTACGTCAGCCAGGCTTTCGCGGCGCTCGCCCACGTACAGGGAATCGACGACTTTCAGTTCGTTTACGCTGGAGAGACGGAGCTGCCCAAGTCCGCCGGCTTGATTCCTCTGTACGCCATGCGGGCCGCTGCCGTCGGCATCTGAAACAAACGAGGAGATTGGACGCGCTTGGAAACGAAAAAACTCGGCAACAGCGATCTGCTGCTCACCCGCATCGGAGTGGGCGCGTGGGCCATGGGAGGCGGGGACTGGGCGTTTGGCTGGGGACCGCAGGACGATACCGACTCCGTCGCCGCCATTCACGCCGCGCTGGATGCCGGCATAAACTGGATCGACACGGCGGCCGTCTACGGACTCGGGCATTCCGAGGAAGTGGTGGCCCGCGCGCTGGAAGGCCGCGCGAACCGGCCTTATGTATTCACCAAGTGCGCGCGCGTCTGGAATGAGCGCCGAGAGATCGGCAAGAGCCTCAAGGCCAATTCCGTTCGCCGCGAATGCGAGGCCAGCCTGCGCCGCCTGAAAGTGGACGCGATCGATCTCTATCAGATCCACTGGCCGGAACCGGACGAAGACGTGGAAGAGGGCTGGTCCGAGATGGCCCGGCTGCGCGAGGAAGGCAAGGTTCGCTGGATCGGCGTGTCAAATTTCAGCGCGGATCAGATGCACCGCGCGCAGGCCATCGCGCCCATCACGTCCCTGCAGCCGCCTTACTCCATCATCTCGCCCGAAATCGAGGAGTCGATACTGCCTTACGCAGCAGCGCACAACATCGGCGTGATTGTTTATTCCCCTATGAAGTCTGGACTGCTGAGCGGCGCGATGACGCGGGAGCGGGCCGCGACGCTACCCGCGGACGATTTCCGCCGCCGCACGCCGAACTTTCAGGAGCCGCGTTTGTCGCGCAATTTGCAGCTAGCCGAACTGCTGCGCGATATTGGCCGCCGCCATAACCGTGCGACGGGCGAGGTCGCCATCGCCTGGACACTGCGGAACCCGGCGGTCACCGCCGCAATCGTGGGGATGCGGTCGGCTGAACAAGTGGCCGGCGTGATCGGCGCTGCAACGTTCAGGTTGAGCGATGCGGAGGCCGCCGAGATCGCCGCTTTTGTAGCCCAGAACCCGTGAGCTACCTCAGTTCGGGACTATTCGCGGTGGCCGGTTCATTCGTAAAGTTCTGGTGGATTTCCAATGTCTGATCGGAGTAAAAGGTGCGGCGACCCGTACTGTTGTAGACCTTTGGATTGGCATGGATGGCGAATCCGCCAGGAGTTGTACTCATGGTGAAAACGTAGCCGTTCTTTTCTTCCGCGGCCGGCGGACCCAGGTCGGCCAGCGTCGCCGCGTACTTCCCATACATCGAAAAATACTGAACTTGCGCCGAATCGATGTTCCGGATTTCGTGGACCGCGGCCACTTCCAGGGCCGCCATGCGAGAGTGGCCAAGTTTGGGGACCACCAATGCCACCACCACTACTCCAGTGGTAAAGAGAATCAGAGCAACGCCGAGAAGTACCAGCAGGACGACGTTCCGCGTCTTCATTTCAAATCGGGGCTGGTGGCGTTGGCCGGTTCCTGAGACCAGTTCTGATGGATCTGCATGCTCTGGTCCGAGTAGAACGTGCGGCGGCCGGTGCTGTTATAGACCTTCGGGTTGGCGTTAACGGAATAACCGCTGGGGGTAGCTGTCAAAGTAAAGACGTACCCGTCTTTTTCGCCCCCGGAAAGGCTCCCGGGAATGAGATCGGCTGCCTGTGGACCCGGACCGCCGCTGGCCGGCGGACCCAGCTCGGTAAGCGTGGTGGCGTACTTGCCGAACTGCGACATGTACTGCGCCTGCATCCCATGAATGGTCTGGATGGCCTTAATAGCGGCGATCTCGTGCGCATTCATCATGGTGCTGTTGAACTTCGGCACGGCGAAGGTCAGAATCACCAGGATGATCGCGATTACAATCAGCAGCTCAATGAGCGAAAAGCCTCTACGGCGGGCGCGGCCACGAGATATACACATACTTATTCATTATGACGCTGCCGGGACCCAAATCGTGGATACTTGTGGGGCGCCAGACGCCGATTGCTAATCGGCCGCAGGATAGTA